>JALJPK010000270.1 GCA_022968985.1 Pseudomonadales bacterium
TGCCCTTCGTCACTGACGCTCGTTCACTCCCACCACCCATGTAATGCACTGTGTGGCGACGGCTAGTACCGGCCCTTCCCCGCCATCACTAAGGTCAGCGACACGGTCAGGGTCAGAGTCAGTCTGTTGTAGGGTTATTCCGCAGCTACTCACATTGCCCGCCTTTGCCAACAAAAATCTCTCACGCCATCCCTCTGCTCACTCACGCGCACGTGTCTGTGCGATCCGAACCCATGGCTCGCCATGTACCTCGATCACAGTATTCCGATTAACGATTTTACAAAGCAGGCTTTAATTCACGACAACAATTCTAAGTCGGCGAAATATCTATTGCCTATTATACAATTGTGGTCTAAAATCACGATGTTTTTTATTCACATATTTAAATTTTTTCTTCCCAATTTATTCAACTCTTCAAAAGCATTGCATCACATTTTGGCATGGGGATTAAGGATTTTTGTGAGTAAGGAAGCCAACCTTTTAATCTTTCGACATTTTCATGTAGGTAGCGTCATCCTTAAATTTATTGCTGGCAATATTAAAGGAATCGACATGACTTTAAGCCCTTTGGAACCTCGGAATTTTGAAGATGTTAAAGATGATTTGTTTCTTAAACACGATTTGAATCTTTACAATTTTGTGATTAAACTAAATTCTAAATTAAGAGAAAAGAACATCTCGATAACCGCTGTAGAAAACTTGAATACGGATATGATTACGGAAGGGCAATTCGATCACATCGACTTTCCTGATAAGTGGACTAACGTTCTAGATCTGCGTTCGGCCATTGAATTGTTTACACCTTTTTACCAGTTGTTTTTAACGTCTAATGATTTTGTAAGGGCGTCTAACTCGTTGCAACTCGACGAAACCATTGCCATTTATTCATCACAAATATTGGGCACACCCGGCCATTTGGGATTGGTAAATAACAAACACCCAATGGTGCCTACAACAACGTATAGTGCTGCATATCGATTGGTTTTACACGGTTTGGCAGCCGAAACTTTACACGAAGTTTTGGTAAACGTAAAATTGGGCAAGTTTAAAGACGGCATAATGACACCTTAAAAAAGCTAGGTGTATTCCTTGAATTTAATAACTTGCCATCTAATAAAATATTTATGTATAAAATACTTAGCGTTTGTTTCCTTTTCCTAGTAAGTTTTAAAGCCAATGCGCAAGGTCATATAGTTCAAGTGCCTTTTGGTAATGTACCTGCCGACAGTATCTCACTAACCGTAATAGTGGTAGGTACTGGCCAGTTTGATGTGTTGATATACGACAGGTGGGGAAATGTATCAGACCAGTTTGAAAGTCCAGTTACTACTAACGATACAGTAACACCATACTTTGATGTCTCAGATTATCAAAACGATACTTATTATTGGTTGGTTATGTTCAAAGATTCATCGGAAGTAAATGGCGACTATAGAACGTTCAGTTACTTTAGGGTGACGAAGCCATGGGTGTCTTTTTCTCATACATCTATAAAAGATGATCTTAATCTAGGTGCAGGCAATAATATTTACAGTTACATGCAAGATGTTTATATACCTGGCGTTAAAGGGTCGGTTTCAATTTTTGATATCTCGGGCAAACAAGTCCATCAATCAGAAATAGGAAAAGGAGAAAATGTTATTCGTATTAATCAACGAGGTTTGTTTTTGGTAAGAGTTGAATCTGAAGGGCATCGCACTACCAAGAAAGTATATCTTAATTAGAACAATGAAAAAGCTTCTGTTGATTTCAATGTGCTTGCTTACCTACACGGGGGCTAATGCGCAATTAGATTCTGTTACGGTTTC
>JALJPK010000271.1 GCA_022968985.1 Pseudomonadales bacterium
CGGTGGCAGAAATTATCACTCGTCAAAAACAAATAGTAATGGGCCGAAGCCAGTCTCATGACTTAGTGATAAACAAACCAGAAAGTAATACACGTATTTTAGAAATGATTAAACAATCAACTGGACGTGATCCACGTGAACAAATGATCGTTCAAGAAGTGATTGTGTATCTGTATATGTTGATGCGAAACGAACCAGAAAGTTTTAAAGGGTTAATTACATTACGCCCAAGTCAATTAGTGCAATTAATCACAGGTAACTTGGCTGATGAAAAAGGCATCAAACAAGACGAAGCATTTGAAATTATTTTAAATCAATCGCCTTCAGCGTTGTTAGAAAGCATCAAACAAGTGATTAAAAGTTATCAAACTCAGCCAGTGGCGAGTTTTACATCTGAATTCATTCGATCAACGGGTGAGTTTAAATCTGTGCAAGATGTGAATTCTGAGCATTTGCTTAAAAAACTACCTTCGCATCTAGATACATGGCATCAATGGCGTAAACAAGTTGGGGTGATGCCAAAGCTAAATGAATCATTGTTTGAAGGTTTATGGTTATTGTTAAATCGCTCCCACGGTGTAGTAATTGGTGATCGATACAATATGAATAATCGTCTAGAAACCAACAAACTAATCAGTAATATGACATACGGTGAACAGCAGTTTTCATTATTGGTAGAATACGTCTATAACCAGATTGAGTTTGATGATTATCGTCAGTTAAACATAGAAGCAATTTGGGCGTTAATCACCTTTGCCAAACAAAATCCAGAGCTGCAAATTAACGATTATTTTGTAATTGAAGTGATCATCTCTCATGCGGTTCGACTAGCGTGGTTGTCATGTGATCATGAAGAATCAAGATACGGAGAAGAAGAGCATTTAGCCTGGGATAATTATTATAATCTACCACCAAAAGCCGCGTTTGAAGGTATGAGTCGAGCGATTGAGTATTTGATGGGTCGTTAATAGTTTGATGTTTTGATAATAAAAAGGCGAGTTTGATACTCGCCTTTTTTATGTCTGTAGGTTTGATATTTATGTCAAAAAGTAAGATTAATGCTGACACTCATTTTTGATTACTAAAATTTCCGATATAAATATCGACCATACAAAATAATCAACAACAACTAGAAAATCATCATGCAAAAGAAAGCATAAAAAATATCTTCAGAGTAATACTATTATCATCGAGCGCAATATCCATGTTTTTTGTGCCTTGGATTTTAATAAAAGCTTGGATATTACCACTGCCCAATACAGTTCAAGATCAGGTAATTCAAGCTTTAGATCATGGATTTGATGGCATGATTGTATGTGTCGACGAAGCTGGCAAAACACCTATTTTTTATACAGGGGGTTGGAATAATCGAGAAACTAAAACACCTGCCAATGAAAAAACATTATTTAAAATTGCTCGCATCAGTAAGTTATATGTGGCGGTTGCCATTACTAAATTAACCCATTCTAATCGTTTATAATTAGACGATACAGTCGTCGATTATTTTCCAGAGTTAGTAGGAGAAATTGAAAATGCAGAAAACATCACTATAAGATTATTAGTACAACATCGCAGGGGTATACCCAATTTTATAAGTACCCCCGCGTTTTGGTCTGACTCAGACACAAACAGAAAAACCGAAATAGACTACGCTTTAGATTTGCAAGTGCGTTTTAAACCCGATAACGATTATGAATATTCAAAACACTAATTATCTGTTATCACGCCAAATCATTAAAAAATTGGCTATGTTCTGAATTGTTGTTGCTGCTTGCGAATCCCTCGTGCGCATCTATTCTTAAATTATCATATGAAAAGAT
>JALJPK010000272.1 GCA_022968985.1 Pseudomonadales bacterium
TATATACTCTCATTTCAAAATACTGTCATTTCAAAATTGTGCATTTGAGTATCAGTCGTATAAATATAATTATAATTTCAAATTTCAAACTTAAGTAGTCCTTGGAAATCATTAAAATTAGCTATTGTTCTTGCAGATTTTCATGTGAGAATATCTTTAAGTATTATTAATACTATTTGTCAGTAGGTTCGTGTCCCATATTTCAACACGTGTTATATTAGGAAAGCACTGGAGCCGGTGGCTAGACTTAATCTACAAGAGTCCCAAACTGCTAATGTTGCGACTCCGGGGAGTACCCTTGAATGTTTTTGTAACGGGTTTAGTGACGTGAATTGTGATGACTTGCTGAATTGTGAATAGGTAGACGCTACTTCATCGTTATAAGTTACAAAATAACCAAAGGATTCAATTTCAGTTGTGATGACGCGACGTTCTATCCTTCGTAGGGTTTTTATTTTAGGTTAGATGAGAATTAGAAGGCGCGTAATAAATTGGAGTCTGTTAAAAATTTCGAGCGCCTCTCGAAGCAATTGTTAATGAAATTTGCGATCTCTTTGCGGATGTGACGCTGAGATTCAGATTGTGGGTCGGAAGGAAGCTGTTCCTGCCCGTTATTATTACCATTAACACACTGCTTGGTGAGTGAGAGAATGGTCATAAAGTCAAAGCTGTCGTCGGTGTTTGTAAGTGTAAGATTATGAGTTGAGTGTTTTGTGATGTTGTTCACTAGCTTTTTACGACTAGTAGCGTAGAGGTCACATTTATAGAGCATATGGTTTTCATCTTCAATGAGTGGTGAATTTAATGTTAAGGTGCACCAGTTACATGTTCTATCGTCGCGCGGTATATTTTTGTAGCGTCCTTTCTCGGTTGAAAGTTCATGGGCGCTGACTCTAAGTTTGGTTAAGTTGGCGCGGGTGTCAATGTTAGTAATTTCTTGAAGATATATTTCGCATGCAAAGTCATTTTTTATGGCATGATAAAACGAAAGCTTTGAAGATTTTGATTTTTCCCATGTCCAACAGCGCCTAAAGAAATCTAGAAGGCAGTCAAAAATCTTTGCTGGTGCAAATTGTTTACTTGCTATTGGCTTGGCCAGCGTTAGACCAGATGTTTCACTAAATTTTGAAGCGGATTTTAGATTTTTTGGGATTTTTGCGAAACCGTTGTGGATTAGAAAGTTGGAAATTTTAGTCCTATTGTTGAGCTTGATGTCATGCTCTAGGCCTAGGCTTGTTTCAGGATTTTTTGAGTTCGTAGCGGCCGCGGTAACATGATCTTTGTTATATAGATCGTCGATTTGTAATAACGGCTCAAGTTTACAATACCATGGGGGCTTTAATTTTCTTTGCTCCTGAAACGTGGCGTAAACAAAACTTTCATCCTTTAAGTTTTCTATCCTTTTAAGGTAATTTAGGGTAAGTTTGATTGATTGAAAAATTAAAGGGTATCGGCCTGTTTCACCCCATGTTCCAATGTTTGAGGCCTTTCTGTGGATGCCTAGTGCCCACTTTAGAAAGCCAAGATGTAAGTTTTCGCATTTCATTCTACTTATTTTAGACATATATTATTTGTTAAAGGCGGGTTTGCTTTAAATGATGCCACGATATTTTTAATTATTGATAGGGTTGGGGTCCAAATAGGGGCGCCGTAAAGAGTAATTGGTTTTATCAGTGAGTCAAAGAGTGTAGTTAGG
>JALJPK010000273.1 GCA_022968985.1 Pseudomonadales bacterium
CTGATGGTCAAATTCAAGGTACTCATTCGGTATCAGCTGGGTTAGATTATCCAGGTGTTGGCCCTGAGCATTCTTGGTTAAAAGACTTAGGTCGTGCTAACTATGTAGATGCCACTGACATCGAAGCATTAGATGCGTTTCGTGAATTAACTTTAATTGAAGGTATTATGCCTGCTTTGGAGTCAAGTCATGCCATTGCTTATGCTAAAAAATTAGCTAAAAAAATGGGCAAAGGTAAATCAATTATTGTTAACCTTTCTGGTCGTGGTGATAAAGACATTCATACGGTTGCGCAAATTGATGGAATTAAGGTGTAGTTATGAATCGTATACAACAAACTTTTGAACGTCTAAAAAGCGAAAACAGAACCGCTTTGATTCCATTTGTTACAGCAGGGGATCCTAATTTGGATGCTACCTTGGTGATTATGCATAAAATGGTTGAAGCGGGAGCGGATATTATTGAATTAGGTGTGCCGTTTTCTGATCCGATGGCGGATGGCCCTGTTATTCAACTGGCTAATGAGCGTTCATTGGCAGGTGGTACAACTCTATTAAAAATCTTTGATATCGTTAAAGATTTTCGACTAACAAATAAAACGACACCGATCGTATTAATGGGATATTTAAATCCAATTGAATGGATGGGGTATGAAAAATTTGGCAAACTTGCAAGTGAAAGTGGGGTTGACGGTGTATTAACCGTTGATATGCCACCAGAAGAAACCGCAGGTTACAGTGACGCACTTAAAGCCAATCATTTAGATCCTATCTTTTTATTAACCCCAACTACTACTGATGCGCGCGCAAAAATAATTTGTGCAGCCTCTTCAGGTTATGTTTATTATGTGTCATTAAAAGGGGTAACGGGTTCTAAAGCATTAGATGTGGATGAAGTATCTGCAAAAATGGCTAATTTAAGGCAGTTTACTGACTTACCGATTGCCGTTGGTTTTGGTATTAGAAATGGTGAAACAGCCAAAGCAGTAGCAAAAATTAGTGACGGTGTAATTGTAGGCTCAGCATTAGTTAACATTATTGCTGATAACCAAAACGCACAAAGCGCGCAAATAGGTTCCCAATTGGCACAGCTTCTTGGTAATATGCGCGATCAAATGGATTCTAAATAGGGTTTTTACACATGAGTAGCTGGTTAGATAGAATTGTTCCATCCATTATACGTAAATCAAGTTCGAGTTCGAGCTCCATCCCTGAGGGGTTGTGGAAAAAATGTTCAAGCTGTGCGGCGGTGTTATATCGTCCAGAACTAGAAAAAAATCAAGATGTGTGTCCTAAGTGTCAACATCACATGATCATCAGTGCACGTCGTCGTATTGATTTGTTTTTAGATGAAGACGGTCGTCGTGAAATTGCTGCTAATTTAGAGCCGATTGATCGTTTGAAATTTAAAGACATCATTAAATACAAAGATCGTATCTCTAAAGCTCAAAAACTAACAGGCGAAAAAGACGCGATGTTATGTTTTGAAGGTAAAATTGAAGGCCAAGACATTGTGGTTGCGTCATT
>JALJPK010000028.1 GCA_022968985.1 Pseudomonadales bacterium
TTATTTAATTATAAATTTAAATAAATTATTAGAGGAAAAATCATGTTAAGTAAACTGAGTTTAAAATTTAAAATTATTGCATTGAGTTTAATAATGTCATTTGCACTGATTTCGTTAGGATTAGCGGCAGTATCACAAATGAGTAAATTTAATATAACTGTGAATGAAGGAATTGATCGAATAAACAGTGAAGTCATCATTTTATCAGATATCACCATTGCTCACGTACACTTCAAAAGCCAAATACAAGAATGGAAAAATATATTAATTCGAGGTAATAACCAAGATAAATATGATGAACATTTAAAACAATTTAATGAAGAATCAAATACAGTTCAAAATTATTTAAATAAAGCAATCACACATTTAAGTGAACTTGACGGAGACACTAATGCATTAAGCGAAGTTAAAAAACATCATTTATCATTAAAAAAAATATATATTGAAGGGCTACAATCTTTTAATGTTTCAGATGAATTAACAGGTAAAGCTGTTGATAAACTTGTAAAAGGGATTGGCAGAGATGCCAGTGACGAATTAGCAAAAATAGCAGATGATACAGAAATAAGTTTTGAAGAATTAATAAAACATACAAGTGATAATATGCATGAGAGTTATGCTGCAGCCAAACAAACTTTCATTATTATTATGTTGGTTAGTACCGCAGTAGTAATTTCACTAATGCTGTTAGTATTTTTAGATTTATTTAAATTATTAGGTGCTGAACCTGCTTATGCTGCGAAAATTGTTGAAGAAGTTTCAAATGGTAATTTGAATATTGACATTATTACAAAACCTAATGATAAAACTTCTTTAATTGCTCGTATCAGTACCATGCGAGAGCAACTCAATACGATTATTGGCGAAGTGAGAACCTCTGCAGACGCATTGTCATCTGCATCTGAAGAAGTGAATTCAACTGCTCAATCGTTATCAAAAGCAGCCACTGTTCAAGCAGCAAGTGTGGAAGAAACCTCTTCGGCGATGGAGCAGATGTCATCTTCTATTGAGCAAAATAATGAAAATGCTCGAATAACTGACGGCATGGCTCAAAAAGCAGCCAAAGAAGCCAGTGCTGGCGGTGAAGCGGTATTTAAAACAGTAGAAGCCATGCAAAAAATTGCAGAGCGTATTACTGTGATTGATGAAATCGCTTATCAAACTAATTTATTAGCACTGAACGCTGCAATTGAAGCGGGTCGTGCAGGTGAGCATGGCAGAGGTTTTGCAGTGGTGGCATCAGAAGTGAGAAAACTTGCTGAAAGAAGCCAAGTTGCCGCCCAAGAAATTGGTGAGCTGGCAAAAGAAAGTGTTAAACGAGCCGATATTGCTGGTAAGTCATTAGAAGAAATGGTGCCTTCTATTCGTAAAACAGCCGAATTAGTTCAAGAAATATCAGCTTCCTCAACTGAGCAAACAACAGGTGTTAATCAAATTAATGCAGCAATCACACAAGTTAATGAAACGATGCAGCAAAATGCAGCATCATCAGAAGAGCTCAGTTCAACGTCAGAACAAATGAGTAGCCAAGCGGTGCAATTACAACAAACGGTTAATTATTTTCAATTAGCAGCCAGTAATGACAGAAGAGCACCCACTGCCATTAAGAAACAAAACAATTCTAAAGCAAAGTTAAAATCATCATTATCTGAAAGCCCTGCTAATCACAACAACGATAATGACGATGATGACCGTCATTTTGTGAATTACTAAATAATGGGTATATTAATTCATTGGACCGATGATGAATTTAAATTTTTTCAAATTTTAGTAAAAGAAAAAATTGGAATTCATCTCGCTCCACATAAAAAAGCATTATTAACTAGCCGCCTGAACAAGCGGCTAATTAAATTAAATTTAGAATCCTATTACGCGTATTATAAATTCATTACTAATAAAGAAAATGCTGAAGAATTAAAATTAGCCATTGAGTTAATCACCACCAATGAAACCTACTTTTTTAGAGAAGAAAAACACTTTATTTTTTTAACCGAACAATTAGCCTTACAGACATCTAATAGTGATGAAATATCGATATGGAGTGCTGCAAGTTCCTATGGACACGAAGCATATAGTACTGCGATGTTACTTGATGATAAATGCAAAGTGAATTGGAAAATATTAGCCTCAGATGTTAATGATAAAGTGTTAACAGCAGGCAGAAAAGGCATTTTCCCTAATGAACGACTTGAATTAATACCCGATAAATATTTTAAAAAATATTGCAAAAAGGGCACAGGGCCATTTGATGATAAAATAAGAATCGTAGGCGAATTAAGAAAACGCATCGAATTTAGAAATATAAATTTAATTAATTCTTTTTCAGAATTAGGCCCTTTTGATATTATTTTTTTAAGAAATGTAATGATCTATTTCGACGATAAAACAAAAAAAGATTTAATTAATAGAATGTATGATGTGCTTAAACCAGGCGGATTTATATTTGTTGGGCACTCAGAATCGTTACATGGTTTTGAAAGTAAACTGGATAGAATTCAATCTGCCATTTATCAAAGGAATTACAATGCCGATTAAAGTACTCATTGTTGATGACTCAGCCGTTGTTCGCCAAGTTATGTCTCAAATTCTAAATTCATCCAGTCAGATAGAAGTTTACGATACTGCGCAAGACCCTATTTACGCAGAACAAAAAATGAATAAAATTTGGCCTGATGTCATTGTCTTAGATATTGAAATGCCACGTATGGACGGGATCACATTTTTACGAAAAATAATGAAAGAACATCCTACACCAGTAGTTATTTGCTCCTCGTTAACAGGTAAAGGTACAGAATTGGCGCTAACTGCCATGCATGCTGGTGCAATAGATATTGTCACAAAACCTGAACTTGGGGTAAAAGATTTTATACTTGATTATAAAAATAAATTTTGTGAAATAATCATATCTGCAAATCAAGCTAAATTTAATAAATTTAAGCATAAAAACATCCCTAAAAAACAGTTATTAAATTTAGCGAAAAAAGATTTAACAAGCATCACCAATACAACCGATAGAATTATAGCCATTGGTACATCAACAGGTGGCACCACTGCTTTAGAATCTGTTTTGCTGAACCTTAATCGAACAGTACCTGGTATTGCAGTTGTACAACATATGCCTGAAAAATTTACTGCCGCTTTTGCAAAAAGATTAAATTCAATATGTGATTTAAATGTTAAAGAAGCCGAAAGCGGAGATCGTTTAATTAACGGTACTGTACTTATTGCCCCTGGCGGTAAACATATGGAAGTACAAAGATCTGGCGCGCAATATATTGTACAAGTGTTCAGTGCACCGCCAGTAAATAGGCACTGCCCATCTGTTGATGTGTTATTTAGGTCGGTTGCGAAAAATGTTAAGAAAAATGCTCTTGGTATAATCATGACAGGTATGGGTGATGACGGTGCCAGAGGGCTGTTAGACATGAAACAAAACGGCGCAACTACCATTGCGCAAGACGAAAAAAGCAGCATTGTTTTTGGTATGCCTAAAATTGCAATTGAAATGAATGCCGTCGATCATATAATTGGGTTAGATGATATTCCTAATTACATACTCAATAACTCATAAATTACAGCTATGAATAAGAATTAAGGTCTATGTATGAATAATTTAAATCCACATATTTTAGTTGTCGATGACAGTAATGTTCAGCGTGATTACACAATTAGCCTTTGTAAAAATTGTAATTTATTTAATATCAATAGCGCTGTTAATGGTGTTGATGCATTACATAAACTAAAAACCGATCACTTTGATTTAGCCTTTATAGATCTAGAAATGCCTGAAATGGATGGCGTAGAATTACTTCGCCAAATTGCTAAATTAGAAACCCCTCCCCATATAATCATTTTAAGTTCTTTAGATTCGTCTTTAATTATCAGCTTAAAAACAATGGCTCAGGTAGATGGGTTATCTGTTTTAGGAAGTTTTAAAAAACCCATAACTATTGAGTCTATTAAACATAGTTTAGAATTATTCAAAACGAAAAAACAGGGACTCAATAAACAATGGAACAGTAAAAAAGTGCCATTTGAGCAGATTCAATTAGCAATTCATGAAAATAAAATAGAGTTACACTATCAACCAAAACTTTCCATAAAGGGTTTAATTTTAAACAGTGTTGAAGCCCTTGCAAGATGGGAAATTACTCCTGGCGTATTCATACCTCCGTCCGATTTCATATTAGTCGCAGAAGAATCAGGGTTAATCCATCAATTAACAATGAACCTTTACACAAAATCTCTTATCCAAAAAAAGCTTTGGGAGAAAAAAGGCGCTTTATTTTCTTTAGCGGTGAATATCTCACCGTTTATGTTAAGTGATCCATTATTGCCTGATCAATTAATTGAAATCACTAAAAAGCATCACATCCAACCAAATAGTATTATATTTGAAATAACCGAAAATGCTCTTAGCCAAGATCAATCAACGGCTATAGCGTCATTGGCTAAACTTAGGATGTTAGGTTTTGGTATATCAATCGATGACTTCGGTGCGGGGTTTGCAAATATTCAACAGCTATCACGGATTCCCGCAACGGAGTTGAAAATTGACAGATGCCTTATAGAGAACATACATACTGATCCACATCGTCAATCAATATTGCAATCCGCAGTAAAACTAGCAAAAGATTTAAAATTAAAAATAGTTGCAGAAGGTGTAGAAATTCACGAAGAATTTATATTTTTAACAGATTTAAATATTGATTTGGTTCAAGGCTATTATTTTGCAAAACCTATGGATAGTAATAAGTTAAGCCAATGGATTACACAAGATTTAGCTCCATTACGTAATAAAATAATACAAACATCAAAAAAGTAAAATATTATACCCAATTAATAGCAAGAGAATACCACGTAAAACTTAGTCTTACTTTTCAAGGCTAACACCATTGTTTTACCTATAAATACACTAAAAAAACAAGGTAGTTAATTCAATATTGAAACAGGATGAATATAGCTAAACACACAATTCCTTTCATTATTATAAGCTTCAGATTAACCCAACCCTTCAATATTATCGTAACAAAGATCACTATTAGCCGTGCCAATTTTTTGAAATCTATGCATAATGTTTATACCCGATTTTAACCTCTACTGAATTTTTTCAACAAAGGCATGTATATTGTGCAGTTATTAGTATTTACATTAATGGCGTGAGACAGTTGTAAAGATAAAGATAAAGATAAAGATAAAGATAAAAATAAATAGCAAACGTAAAATTACAATTTTAAAATTTAACTCTCATTTTTATGTATTAAAAAATAAAATGATTTAATTATTAAAATAACCAATCATTCAACAAACGCCCAGGACCCAAAGTAAAACTTCCCGCAATAAGAAGGCCTCCCACATATAAACCAATCATACTTAGTTTGTGTTTTTTAATATTGCCGTTTTTAACTGCTATATAAGCGTTAGGCACTGTATATAAAACAGCAAAACTGAATAAATGGATATAACCAAAGTGGTTAAACAGCGCAGGACCAAGTTGCGCCGACATAAACAACGTAATTAGCGCGGTGCTTAACATTAATAACATGTATATTTTGCCTAACAACTTATGTATAGGGCTACCTTTACGGCTAAACAATAAGTATGTACCTAATATAAATGCGGGTAAAATTGTAGACAGATGTAGATAAGTTAATAACGAATAACTCATTTTACTTTTCCTTTAGTAGTTAATTTAGTTGTTGATGTAGATATTAATAGATTTCAAAAGTTTTTAAAATAAATACAACAAAACAGCATATGATAAAACCAACGAATATAACAAATCCTCGCGAATTATTTCTGACAACTAATAAAGATCGATCCACTTTTGCAGGATATTTCCCAAAAGTAATCCCTTTTAAAAATATCCAACCAGTAAAATAGAAAAGAATCAATACCATATCCAATGAAATAAATTGCAAAACATATCCTTTCTTTAATTAATAAAACAGAGTCGATGAATGATCAACAACTCTGTATCTATTTTTTATCTTTATTATTTAATTTTTTAATTAAGGTCTGTAATTGTTTATAACTGCCTTTATAACTGAAATCAATATAGAGATTATATTTATCTTTATATTTCAATTTAAAATAATGAAAAATCTAAATTAGATTATAATTAAATCGATCACTTACCCTGTGACTATTCTAATCGATTTTAGTAAATACCTGTGTTTTACATGAAATACACGACAACATCGGACTCATTGCCAAGGGGTTTTTACAATACAGACATAAAGTTAAATCCACGGGTGTGATATTTTTACGCAGCTGTTCTTTAGAGGGTAATTTATTGTGTTTAAACGCCCAATAAACAGAAAGTAAAAAGAATAAAACAGATAGAATTTTAACAATCAAACCATATTCTAAGGTATCTATAGTGCCGGGCTGAAACATCACTAACACCAATAAAAACAGCACTATTGAAATAAATATTTTACGAACAAAGCCAGTTTTATATCGAGCATTCGCGTCTTGATCACATAACGTACACATCCAATTAGAACGATAACCGATTGGAATAAGTGGAATCCAAAAAACATGAATCCAATTAAACCATCGCCACTTTTCAACCACGGCTTCTTGTTCACAAGCGTTACAATGATCTTTTGCATAACCTATTTTCTTTTTGGTTAATTTTTTTATACCGTAAAAAATAAACATAATTACTCCTAACTAATTAATTTTAAGTGAATGTTCTGATTGTTTAATGGGTGATTTGAGGCAGGTTAAATTGAATGTTGAGTATCATTTATGCAATTAACTCAACTAAGCACAGTGTTTTTTCACAAAATGACAATCAAACTTAAACCTAACTTTCAAAACTCCACTATCTAGTGTTTTGTTTTAATATTCAATCTTAGGGCCAACAAGACCCTAAGATTAATAATCATTTTTCTATTCGTAATCACTTTCACCTAATTTTGGATAAGCGTTTTCAATTAACATTATAAATTGTTTATGGAACCAAACCCCTTTATGAGGTGCCATTTCTGGAACAACATTAGTCATTTTACCTTCGATATTTTCACCAGGAATACACATAGGATCAAAAAATCTGCGATTTAGTGGGGAATAGAAGGCCTGCATAACCACATCCTTTTCAACTGAATCTAATCGATCATATGATGAGGTGCCAATATGGAAATCATTTACATGAAACGAAATTCCATCAGAAGACCCAGGTGTAGTCATCCAATAAAAAGCGTCTAAGTGCTCTCTAGTTGAATCGGGGTCAGCCTTAGGTGTTTCACCAATACCTGCATTATTTACGTTACACCAGTGATTACGATGTGTTCTTGTATCAACACGTTTATCAGGATTTACCCCTTTAACTCCTTCACCTGGTTTAGGCCGACTATCACCTAATTCCCCCCAGCCATTTCGTGACGTATCAATAATAAACCCAATGTCTTCGAATTTTTGAGTCCCAAAATAACCTGTAAGATCGGCTGTTGTAAAATACGTGTTTAAATAATCAATGTATGTCATTTCATCAACAGACGGGTTGTATTCGTAGAAAGCTTCTAATTCTTTTGAATCTAGATAAGTCATCGAGTTGCTAATAAGAGGCTCCTCTGTAGGTGTATAACCTCTAATATTTGAAGCAAAACCACGAATCCAGTCCAAACCTTCACCATCTAATTTACCATCGGCCCCATCAATTAATTGTTTGAAATAACGCACACTACGTTTCATGGTCGATTGTAAATAATCGGGTATACCATCTTTATATTCTGGATGTTCATAACCATAGTATTCCTCTGTTACATCATTTGCTGCATCTTGACCTAATAAATTTGCCTGTCCAATATCTAAATAGGTATAGATATTATTATTGATTAAAGAAACATCGTGTATTTCTTTAATGGCTAAGCGTAATGCACCTGCGTATAAACCAAGATTCGGGTTGTTGGTATTACCTTCGCCTACAACAGCGGGCATAATTGTTTCATTATTAAAGTTTAGAATTTCGTCACAATATCCGTTGCTATCTAATGCCGCTGGAAATGGGTTAAACGGGGAGTCAGTTGTGTGATACGCTTCATTTGTATTAATGATCATATTCACAAACGAATTGGGTTCCAAAATAGTGACTATTCGCAAACTTTTGTATTTGTCATCACTTAATATTTGTGCGATGGGTTTGATGTATTCATCACGATATTTTGCGTAACCAAATCCTTGCACACCTTCTGAATATGCAGATTGATCTTGACCTACTTGAATTAATTTCCCATTTGGTATATATGCCGTGCAATCTCTGTCTGGCATATTATAAATACCTAACACAATGGTCATTGGCGCAATTATTTTATCAATATCTAATGTTTGTAAATATTGTTGCTGTAATAACGCTGCGTCTAAATGATCGGTTAAGCCAAAAGGTGGGGTGTATATTTCACCAGTAATATCATCAATTGAATTTAACCAAATAGCAGTAGGCTGTTGTTTTATGTATTTCATTTTATTTATAAGTGGGGTGTCACTTGTATTTTCAATTGAATAATCAATACTATTACTCATTTGATAATTGACATACATGTTGGAATTTGAAAATGGATTATTGATGGTTTGTAATTCAACACCAGCTAGACCTTTTTCAATTAATTGGATGTCACCATCGTATTGGCTTAACAGTTTAATTGCAGGGTTGTTTAAATCAATCTCGGGTTCGGCTGGTGCAAACTGTACAGTTACCTCGTCTGTATCGAATAATACTCCATCAAATACTGTCAGTGTGACAATATTTTCTCCTGTAAATTCATCCGATACATCCGCTAAAGTCAGTATTTTGTTTGTTTCAATTGTTGTACCGACGATTGACCAAAAGTAAAAAAGTTCATCATCATTTTCGTCTGACGCAAAAGGAGTTATATGAGTGTCTGAAACAAGAATGGAATGAATGACCGGGGCAACATTTACGGGTGCTATAATCAGTACCCCAAAATCAACATCTAACTCTTTTGTAGTAACGTCAGTGCCATCAGATACAGTTAAGGTGACAGTTTGCAACCCACTTACACCTGTTACAGATTCCAATAAAACAAGTTGACCTGACCCAATTTCAATTCCATCAATTGACCATGAATAACTTAATTGTCCACCTTCAACATCAGAGGCAAAACCGGTTATATAAGTGGCACTGGCATTGACTGAAATAATGCTCGGTGGAGTATTTTCTGTTGTTGCTGTATCTGTAGTTGTTGCTGTAGATGTCTGTGTTGACGTTATCGCGGTGGAAGTTTCGGGTGCGGTAGGTGTACCTGTTAACTCTTTGTTTTCAGCTATACAACTTGTTAATAAGCAAACTGGAATTACTCCTAGAGCCAAGGTCCATTTTTTGAATAGCAAAGTATTCTCCTTTAAACGAAAATATTAAGTCAATCTTAACGATTAGTTATACAGCAGAGCTGTTGGTTTTAGTGGACTTAAATTACACCAAAGCCTAATTGAAAAGAGAAAATTTTATCATTAAATAACAGAATGTACTGTGTGCTAGGTTAGATTTGGTTTAACAGGCTATTAAATAACCAAGGCGGTCTAGATGGTTTTGTATGTCTTGTTTGTATTGTGTAAAAAAGTGCATATAACGAGTTATAAACCAAAAAATGGGGGTGAGTGGCTGCAGTGTAAGTTGTTGAAAACAGTTAAATCGGTGGATATTACAAAGAATCAGTCTGCTTAAACTTGACTGACTAATTAACCTACCCGCATAATCGACTTAACTTTTAAAGGTTAGTTATCATGTCGATATTTGCAAAAACAATGAAAAAAATACTCATATCATTATGTGTGTCTTGTATCATCTATTTATCAATCGCATTAGTGCTCATTTCTTTACCTATTAAACGGATTTACCCTGAAGAGAGTTTAGATTTTACAGTATTAAAAATTTCTGACGTATCAAACGTACCTGTTAAGGAATCAACTTTTACCGCCCGTGATAACAGTGACTTATTTTATCGATCGATTGCAGGGGATACAGATATTACCCTTGTTTTATTACATGGTTCAGGCGCTGAAGGGAAGTATCTTATCTCGCTTGCTGCCAAGTTAAATACTGCTTTAAATATTACAGTGGTGATTCCTGATCTACGTGGTCATGGTGAATCGTCTTTATCTAATAAGGGGGATGTCAGTTATTTGGGGCAGTTTGAACATGATTTAGAAGATTTATATAACCATCTGGTATTAAAATATTCAAATCCAAAAATGATTCTAGGTGGGCATTCTTCAGGTGGTGGGTTGGCGCTAAAATATGGTGGTAATATATCAGCACAATTTGATGCTTATATTCTGTTGGCACCTTATCTTGGATATAAAGCGCCTACAGTACGGCCAAATAGTGGGGGCTGGGTGCAAGTAGCAAAACGACGTTATGCAGGTTTGGTCATGTTAAATAACATTACTGTCACAATGTTTAATGATTTACCGGTTCTATTTTTTAATCGCCCGAAAAATATAGAAAACCCATTACATGCTGATAATTATAGTTATCGTTTAAATGAGTCTTATTCACCACAGGATTATGTTGTAAATTTACAAAATAATAAGAAACCTATTTTGTTATTGGTTGGACAAAACGATGAAGCTTTTTATGCTGATAAATTTGCGACCATTTTTAATGAATATGCAAAACAAACTGAAACAACTATTATTTCTGGATTAAAACATCTAGATTTAATCAGTGATCAGATTGCAGCTGAGTTAATCAGTGCTTGGATAGATAAAACTTTTATCCACATCAATAACAACCAATAGAATTAGTAATTTTTACTGTATTCTATTAAAAATTGTAGCGCCTAAAATAAATTGATTCCTTAAACAATACGGAGAAGATAGATGAAAAAATGGATGATTTTAGCAAGTGTTATTGCGATATTTTTATTGATTTTTATAATAAAAAATAACAAACAAGAAAAGATATCGAATGATAGTTTATATAAAGAAATAGTGACTCAAGATACTCAACCGATTATCCAGCTTAAAGAAAATATTGAGATTATAAGTGTCAAACCAAAAAAAGAAATAAACATATTACCTGTTGTTAATACAAAACCCTCTGAGCAGCGCTGTATTATAAATAAAGGCATAACAATTACTCAAGCCTGCTCGAAATTTAAAAATATAGATAAAATGGATTTTAAAAAATACACTAATTTAATTCTGCATGATGATATTAAAACGATGTTTAATTATGGATTACAAATTAGTTCGAAATATCCTGATTTAACTCTATTGGAATTAGGGCAATCAGATCAAGGTAAAGTCTATCAAATATTATTATTTTTTATTATGGCTGATATTGATAGTTCGCAGTACTTTTTTGAAAGTAAATTAGATAATGCAGCGTGGATTGTAAGTGATTCAGAAATGGAATTTATAGAAAATACAACAAAAACTGGATACAGATTAATTGATCTTGATTTTAATGATGATAGGCCTATATTGAGTTTTATTAAATTAGACGGCGAACTTAAAATTCTTAATTGTTTCCATGAAAATCAATTAAAATTTTATGAAGAAAATGATTTAAGTCTTAATATAACAAAAACCTGTGTAGATTTTCCGGAGCTTGAATTGTCTACTTATAGAATGAAAAATATTGTTGTTGATGGTGGAGGTTTTCTTCTTAATGATAATGTGATTCGTCAGTGTTTAGATGGTGTAGTTGATATTTTTGGTTTAGGAATTGAAATTAATCCAATGACGATCACTAATATAGAATGTGATTCACTAAAAGGCGCAAATATAGAGGTTTTAAAACAATTTGTTAATGTTAAATCTTTCCAAGTTACTAGGCTTGATAATGATTTGAGTTTTATTAAAGAGTATAAAAATTTAGAGTCATTAATTATATCCGAAAATATTGATTTTGATATCAATTGGTTAACTGGAATGAGTCAATTAAAAAAGTTATATCTATCAACTGTAAATATTTCAAATTTAGAAAATTTTGATTATAACTCTATACAGTTAAAACAACTTAGTATTAAAAATTCAATAGTTGATAATATTGATTTCTTAAGTTTTCAATATGAATTAACTAAAATAGATCTAACAAATACACAATTAACTGTTATGCCTTTACTTGGTAATAATTCCAATCTTAATGAACTTATTTTAAAGAATAATAATATTAAACATATTAATGATTTTGATCAATTCGTAAATCTTGAAATACTGAATGTCAGTAAAAATGAAATTGAATACATGTCTAATTTAGATTTGAATAATTCAAAACTTAAATCGGTTAATATCACGTTTAATCCTTTAGATTGTACAGACCCTTATTTAAATTATTCGCCTATTGTAAAAAGCTCGTGTAATAGGAAATTAAAATTAAACTTGTAGAATAGGTATTGTGTATCAAAACTCTAGAGCGATTTTATATTGTAATAATAACCAAAAAAGGAACGAGATAATGAATAAACTTTTAACTTGCCATTGTGGTGCGGTAGAAATGGATGTGTTGTTAGACGGTGGTGAGCTGAAAAATATTCGCCGTTGTGCTTGTAGTTTGTGTAGTAGAAAAGGTTATATTATGGCCAGTGTGCCGATAGATAACCTTAAGGTCACTAAAGGAGTAGAGTCGTTAAGTGTGTATAAATGGGGCACTCAATCAGCAGCACATTATTTTTGTAATCAGTGTGGAGTGTATACTCATCATAAAAGGAAAAGTAACCCGAATGAATTGGGTATTAACATCGCCTGTTTCGATTTTGTCGATGTTGATACTATTAAAGATATCCCTTATGGTAATGGTGATATTTGTTTGATGGTTTAATTAATGAATAATAGAAAACATAATTAAGAGTTGTACGTAATTGAATGTGTTAATGCTTAATGTTTCTAATAGCTATGATTATTACCTGTCTTTTTTTAGTTTTTGATATAAATATCAACCTTACGATTACAGATATTATTTATCGTAGGTTCGATATTTATATCGAAAGGATAATGTTTGATTATTTGATATGAATATTAACCCGATACAGATGTTATTTATCGTAGGTTCGATATCCATAGAAAAATTATTACCCCAATAACAAAATAAGGTCTTGATTAATATAGGATTAAAAATCAAGACACTTATACTTACTACCTAAAGATGACTATCTTAAAGCTTAAAATTTTACCAAGAACTCGTTAGCAACAGCGTATAAGTTTGTTGAGCTTCTAAGTTAAATTCTTTTATGGCACCTTGATGTTGTAACATAAACATTGATTGCCATTGATTAAAATCAATTGTGTATTGCATTGCAAAAGTAGGGGCAAGTTGAACCGCTGTATTATTTTCCTCTGTAATATTTTCTAAGTCGGAGTCTAAATTATGTTCATTGTTAATCCAATCATTTGATTGTAGATGAAAGCCTACTTCTGCTCCCAGCATTCCCACACCAATTGGATACTGTGTTCCAACGGTTGTATCAAATTGCCAACTCTTTAATGGATCAACCAATCTTGAATCGGTGCTTACTGTAAATCGTAATGGTCCCCAGTGATATTGCGAATCTACTTTGGCCAAAAAACCACGGCTTGTATCGTCAAATAACTCATGATAATCAAGGCCTAAACCCGCCTGCCAATGCATTGCATCAATATCCCCGGTTAACAATAACGCCATAGGTGAAATAGAATAAGAATTCGTTTTATAACTAATCCACGGTAATAATATAGGTGACCATTCATCTTGGTAAGTTAAATTGCTAACCAAACCCGCTGACCATTTACCCTGTTTTTTTCTGCAATAGCAATTGTCATTACTGTGCCTAATAATAGGGTTAGAGTTGTTTTAATGATTGTGGTTGTTAAAGTTTTCATTATTTTTTAATTCCTGTAGTTGTATTGAATAAATGTAATTTAGCTCAAAGTACTAATGCGATCACGATGATTAAAGCTGAGATTAAAAGCCCTATCACTCCCCAAAAAGCATAAATAATTAAGGACAGTGAAAATTTAGCTTTAAAGTCAAAAGCAGTGCCGAATGTTTGTTGGGTTGTATGTGTGCCTGTTTGTAAAAAATTTAGCATGTGTTTTTCTAATTGCGGGCCACCGGCAAACATATGATCTGGAGCATGTCCGGCACCAACAACATTAAGCAACGAGCCGTTTTTAATAAACGGCATCCAAAGTTTTTGGATGCGCTCGATGGGGGTTGCTAGATCAATGTCGGAGCCAAATATCAAAGTAGGTGTATTTGTATTGTGGTTTTGCAGGGGCTGATACTCTCGGCTTTTCCAGCCCTTAGTGATACCACCATATAACAGCTCTGATAGTGGTGAATTTAATACAGTTGTGGATGCAGTTTGCTCTAGGGTTAATTCAAAGGTTGTTCGTTGTGTTAAGTCGATAGAACCTGCACTGAGGAATGTGCCCCATACCCAATCTTTTTTGGCAAATGGATTGGGATATTTTTGCATGGCAACTAGGCCACTGTAGTTACCTTGGCTGGCTTTACTGTACGCATCAATCACCATCGGTATTGAATCTTTACTGTATAACATCATAAAAGTGACGAGTCGGATTTGATCGGCATCTAAAAATACCCCCCATGCTTTATCAGGTAAATTTGTCAAAACAGACTTGATGGTTTGGCTTAAATTAGGTAATTTGCTTTGACAATAATCATCTTGATCACATAAACCTTCGAGTGTTAATAATTGCAATTGGGTGTAATAAGGATCAAAGAAAAATCCACCATCTGGGTTGCCGCTCATTATGAGGCTGCGATCAACAACCCCTGGTTTTAATTGATCAAAATACCAAGCGATACGAGTCCCATAACTGACTGATAATAAATTGATTTTGTCGAAACCGAGCATTTTGCGAACTTGGTCAATATCTTCGACCACTTCATAAATACCGTAGGCTTGAGTATTGATGCCTTTATTTCCCCAATTTTGCTGACAGCTCTCTACTTTTTGTGACAACCGAGCCAAAGTGATGGTCGACAAAAAATCATCATCTCTGTTTTTGCTTTCAAATTTGAATTGTTGACGTAATTTGGGGCAATCTAAACGAGGAGACCCGTCGATTCCACGATAACCCACTGCTAATACATCAAAGTGCTCCCATACCCAATCGGGCATAGGGGGATTGAGATTACTTCTGCCTGGGCCACCCATTAGCCAAACAATTGGGTAAGGATTTAATCGCTCGCCAGTGGCTTGCCAATATTGTATGTCTATGGAAACCATTTGATGAGATTGTTTTGTTTCGGGTAATTCAGCGCGATAACAAGTGGCATTTTTTGCTTCACAGTTGGCCAGTTTTGTAATGGATGGGGTTATTTTGGATGAGGCTATTGAGGATGGAGCTAAAATGGATGAGTCTATGGCATGGCTAAATGGCGCAACTGCAATAAGCAGTACAATCATGATAGATAAGAAGAGTTGTGATGTTTTCATTTGTTTAACCTTTGAGTAGATTCGATGAACATAGAATCGTGCAAAAGCTAATCAAAAGCGCCCCAAGTTAAAAGTATGAACGTTCGAGATTAGAAATCTGAACGTTTAAAGGGGTTTAAAACCAATTAATCAGTGCTTGTTTGTTTGCGAAAAGCGGAGGGTGTTTGGCCTGAGGCCTGCTTAAATAGGGTGTTGAAGGTACTTTTGGCTTGAAATCCTGAGGCTAACATAACTGCAAGTACTGGCATGGTGGGTTTTTCAAGTAATAAACGTTTAGCTTCGTTTATGCGTAGCTCATTAACTAATTCATTAAAGTTTTGCGAGCGACAATCGTTAATAACCTGAGATACCAAATGAATTTGGAACCCAGTTTTAGCGGCTAAGTCGGCGATACGTAATTCGGGATTGGTAAATAAACGTTCGCCTTTTAACTGTTGCTCAAGCTCCAACCAAATTTGGTCTTGGATGTCGCTGTCGAGTCGTTGGCCTTCGTATTTTTCTTTTTCCTTTTTATTGTCCTTTAAGCTTTCTGGAATCTCACTCAGAGTTTTTGCACGTTCAGAAAATAAGGCTTTATAACCCAATACATAAATCATCAGGCTCACTAAAATATACGGTGCACCATTGATTTTATATGGTGTAAACAGATTCAATATTACAAAACCCCATATTACTAACTGAAAGATGGACATAATCCACACCCAGTCGATCCAATGTGAACGAATGCCAATTTTACGATCGTTGCGTAACCGCACAATTGCAGCCACCACAAAAACAAATGAACTGAGCATAAGGATGGTGCCGATAATAAATGTGATCGGCATGTCATCCACTTTTAAGGTTTCAACTAAACGCGATTTTTCAATGCCTGATAACAGCAGGATTTGCATATTCATTAAATAACATAAAATAGGTGCTGTAAAAAACAGGATTATTTTCCAGCGCCATAACGTAGCAGGGCGTAATAATTGATTCACATACAGGTAAAATAGAGGGCCATAAAACGCAGGGAAAAACATAGTTAAACCCAATAAATGCGGGAAACTATTATGTAATCCTCCCCAAAACAATAACTGCGACAAGGTATCTAGGCTAAGTAAACCAATCAGCCAGATAAGAAATTTGTGTGCAGAATGCTGTTTGCGCAGCGGTAATAAAGCAGCACAAAGCATCAAACCTTGTAATCCACCTATTAAAAAGATAAAAGCCGTGATATCAGAAATCATAGAAATTCAGTTAGAGTAAATGTTAATTTTATTGGATTGAGTATAACGTTTATTGGATTGTCATTTAATGGTTTTAAGCTAATTTTTGGCTATGTTTTACATTGTTGTTGCAGCTTGATATCGTCCCATTCTGTTTAGTGCTAAAAAGCAGCTATTACAGCCTCTGTTTCGGTTTTATTTGACAGCAAACCTAATAACAAAATGTGATTAAATTCAAATAGTTAGAAATACAACAACACAAATTTAAAACATAACCATAAGAAAGCTGTGCATAACCTCTGATACCATTAAATCGACATAAGAGTCTTATGTGCTCAGTGTGTTTAAGTCCATTCATACTGCCCGCGAGTGACTTGAAACCTGTGTAACCTTAAGTAATACCTGAAAATCACTGAAATCATAATTGTAATTAGTAGATGGATTTGGCTCAGGGGGGCTAAATGCAATAAAGTGAACACTTACTTTGTTTATCTAAGCTGCATTGTCTCTTTTAAAATTTTTATGTACTGTACTGACTTATTTTAAGCAAAAGTCCTGTCAGTATGGCCATACTCAACACATTCATTATCGGTTTTTCAATTTTCAGCGCTTTGATGTTGTTTATCACCTATGTATTGTTTTTAAAGCATATCAATAAATCTTGGATAACAATTGTTATTTGTGCGGCTTTGTTGAGTGTTTTGGCGTTAATACAATATCAACATTTTGAGTTTTATTCGTTAAGCGCCGAACCCTTAACTACACCTTTTTATCGATTTTTGATTTTGTGTGCGCCACCTTTGTTCTTTTTATTAGGTCGTGCCATTTTATTTGTGGATCGTAAGCAAACTCCATGGTTATTACTGCATTTATTACCCATTACACTGGCTTTTATAACACCAAAAGAAATTAGCATACCAGTGGCGTTTTTATTGGGAACAGCTTATAGCTTATGGTTGTCTCAAGTTATTTATCAACTAAAAAACACACGTAAACAATTTGATTTAGCATTGGTGTTTTTGCTGTTATTTAGTGTGATTGCCGTCATTGTTTTATTGTTAGCTGTGTTTGTCACCCAAATTGAATCGAGTTATTTCTATCATTTTTATACATTAGGCATAGGGCTGAGTTTTATGTTTATTTGTGCTGCTCTTATTGTTGCACCTAATGCATTAATTGAGCTGGGTGAATTGGTACGTTTAAATTACGTTAAATCGACCTTAGATAATATTGATATTAAGCAGACTAAAAAACAGTTAAAACACTTAATGGACTCGTCTAAAATGTACCAAAATGAAAGTTTGAGTTTATTGGTATTAGCGAAAGAATTACAGATTTCTAGTCATCAGTTATCAGAGTTTATTAATACACAGTTTGAAATGAATTTCTCTAATTACATTCGTTTCCAGCGCGTAGAGGCGTCAAAAGTATTACTAAAAAAGCAAGCTCAGTCTTCTATTTTATCGATCAGTATGGAGGTTGGATTTAAATCGCAATCTAACTTTTATGTCGCTTTTAAATCAATTACTGGATTGTCACCAGGGCAATACCGTAAATCAGACTAAACCTTATTAACTTTGATCTGCTTAAACAAATAAGTATCCATAATGATCATTCTGGATACTTGTAAGTTATTGATTTTAATGGATTTTATATTTTTATGTTCAAGGATGATCAAACAGGAATCCCCAACCTAATTTTGTGTTTATTATTTGTATCACCTGCTGATCTTCATTGCCTAAGTCTTTTTTTAGAAGGCTTATAAGTGATATTGGAGTCAATGAGGCCACTTTAATAATTTTAAAACACAGGAAGAAAACCATGATCGTTAGTACCTATATAGCTTACCTTTTTATCAGTATTGCCATGACCATTTGGGTGGCCAGAACACTGAGTAAAAATGGACGTGTTTTTTTAGTCGACAGTTTTGTAGGCAACGAAGTGCTGGCCGATTCAGTAAATCATCTTTTAGTTGTTGGTTTTTATTTGATCAATATGGGGTTTATTTTATTGTCTTTAAAAAGCCAAAATAACATTGAAGACTTACGAGCCTGTATTGAATTTTTGAGTGTTCAAGTTGGTTTTGTATTGTTGGTTTTAGGGGCTTTGCATTTTACCAATGTAATGGTCATTGCAAAATGGCGTTATAGCGTAATAAAAAACAAATAAGCAGTCGTTTATATCCAGAACAGGAGCGCTCACAATGCAGCCATTAATAAACAAATCAGAGCCATCACAACACAAATTAACAAAATCGATTGAAGTACATTTTAATGGTGCTTGTCCTGTTTGCCTTCTTGGGTTGGAATATCAAAAAAATAGAATGCAGTCTTGTCCATTAATATGGCATGACATCAGTTTGTCTCAGCCTTTGCTGAAAAACGAACGGGTTGTTAGTAAAACAAAACACGATGTATCACACATTGATATTAAATCATTAAGAAAAAAGATACATGTCACAACTCAAAGCGGAGAAATTATGGTGGGAATGGATGCTGTTATTGCAATATGGCAGGCCTCGCCAAAAGATCATTGGAAAGCCAAAATAACAAGTTTTCCAGCAATACGGCTGTTTGCACATTTGACATATAACGCAATGGCGTTTGTTTTGTATCAATTTAATAAAATTATGGGGAATCACAAATGAGTAATCAAATTATTTCAAATGCGCAGGTTTATTTTAATCCAATACTATTAGGTTGTTACGACTTTACAGTCTATCGATTTGTTAGCCGTTTTATATGGGGTTGCAAAAATGAAATATTATTACAACGTTATCGACAGTTTGTGCAAACTAAGCATTTAGAAGTGGGAGTAGGCACAGGTTATTTAATTGAAAAAAGCATTAAAGGGTATCAAAAAGAAAATATGCGATTAACACTGATGGACTTAAGTGTGGCCTGTTTAGATAAAGCCAGTAAACGTTTAGAAAAATTTAACCCATCTAAAATTCGGCACAATATTTTAGAAGCACCTATTAAAAAAGGTCAACAAGAAGAAGAAAAACAATTTAACTCAATTGGTATAAATTACGTACTGCATTGTGTGAATGGCGACTTTAAAGAAAAGGGCATCGCGTTTGGTAATCTAAAAAAATTACTTAACGAAAACGGTGTATTGTTTGGATCAACAGTCATTGCCAATAAACAGTCTTTAATTGTCGCCAAACTTTTTATACGGGTTTTGAATGTGATTGGATTATTTAATAATAACAATGACAAGGTAAACGATTTAGAAGTGGCTTTGAATACACATTTTAAATTCGTAAAAGTGCAAGTGGTATCATCTGTGGTGATGTTTGTAGCTTCAGATTGTGAGGTGTAGGGTTTTAAAAATCGAACCAGAAGTTAAATCAGTCATGAGTTCTGTGGTTGTTTTGAAAAGGAGTGTAGTTTTGAATATATTTAGAAATATTAGTTTTGCAATTTTAGTAATGGAAGGTCTATTTTTATTGGGTTTTTTAGTGATGGGTATTCTATATAGTTTAATTATTTTATCAGAGCTATCATTTGGTGGGTATTTCATTAATACCTTATTTGAAATTTTATCTTCTTTAGCGTTCTTGTATTGTTTAATATCTGTTTTTTTAGCTTTTATTTGGGTAATCAATAAAAAGCCACAGCATGGAAATGATATTAAATTAATATGGTGGGTTGGTATTTGGTTAGGAATAGGATTATCAATTTTATCTATAATCGCATTAAGTTTTAATTTAGGTACAGACCTTATAATTGTGATGTTTTTTTCTGTAGGACCTCTTTTTGCAATAACATTCATTCATACTTTTGTCGAATATAAGTTACAAAAAATAGAATGGGAGAGGGGATTAATATGAATGAAATAATGGATTATATTTTTAGAATTTCAGCTTATTTAGTTATCAATACAAATATAGTTTTTGTTATTATTTTTATTGGTTTGCTTCCATTATATGTATTTTTATTGATTTTCTAAAATATAAACTTGTGATTAAATCGATAAAAACAGCTTTATACTTAATGTGTGTTTTTCTACTTAGTCTTTTAATATCACTTGTTTTTATTATTACAGAAATTGTGTTGAGTGCTTGGGGTT
The DNA here is from genome assembly GCA_022968985.1 of Pseudomonadales bacterium. Lineage (GTDB taxonomy): Bacteria > Pseudomonadota > Gammaproteobacteria > Pseudomonadales > Natronospirillaceae > Marinicellulosiphila. The sequence goes on from JALJPK010000028.1 coordinate 20,696, forward strand.
AGATTTTATTGACACAATAAGTAAGAATAACCAGTAAAGTGCTCTCCAAATTATTGATTGTGCTGATACTAGGATGTAAATTGATATAAATATCAACCTTACGATTAGAAATCATTGATACATTAAAGTGATCACTAGTGTTTCATTGAATTCCCTAGGTATCAGGCAATAATAAAAACCATCAAACAACAACTGCTCAAATAAAAGTTCGATTGAATCTCCCTATTACCCCTTATCTATTAACAAAAACATCGACGAATCGACCCTTTTCACAATTTGGCTGCACCTAGCTGTCATCCATCCAAATTAATCAAGCCCATTTTAAAATCATGTCTATACTCAAAATTACCTAGCTGTCTTTGTTACAAAATGTAACTCGAATTAATTGTCTTTTATACAAGTACGGTTTTTTAACAAAGATAGAGCTGATATTAATGCGAATGTGGATAACTATTTTATTTGCCTTTTATTAATTAAATTCAAGCATGCAGTCGACTATTTTAGGTTCAACAATTTTAAGGTTTTATTATGATTAGATCATTGATGTTAAGTGTTTTCTTGTTTGCTGTCAGCAGTATGAGTATGGCTGGAGTGTCTGCATTTAATATGCGCAAAGGTGTAACAGATACAAGCCACCAAGTTTATAACTTACATATGATTATTTTTCTAGTGTGTTGTTTGATTGCCGTTGTTGTTTTTGGATTTATGTTTTGGGCATTGTTAAAACATAGAAAATCCAAAGGAGCCAAAGCGGCTAATTTTCATGAAAGTACCAAAATTGAAATTTTATGGACAATCGCACCCATCTTAATTTTGGTTTTAATGGCTATTCCAGCCACTAAGGTTTTGATTTCGATGGAAGATAATTCTGAGGCGCAGATGACTATTATGGTCACGGGGTCACAATGGAAATGGCATTACCGTTATATAGAAGACGATATTTCTTTTTATTCATTATTAAAAACCAGTGATGATGAAATTGATAACAAAGTCGAAAAACAAGAGCATTATTTATTAGATGTTGATAAACCGTTAGTGATTCCTATTCATACCAAAATTAAATTTTTACTGACCTCTGATGACGTGATTCATTCTTGGTGGGTGCCTGATTTTTCTTTGAAAAAAGATGCAGTTCCCGGATTCATTAACGAGATTTGGACCAATGTAAATGACGCCGGAACCTACCGTGGACAGTGTGCAGAGTTATGTGGTGTGGCCCATGGGTTTATGCCGATTGTAGTGGTAGCACTGGAACAAGATGAATATAAAACATGGTTAGCGGATCAATTAAAACAAAAAGCAATATTAATCGAAAAAGAAAAACAATCCGTTGGCGAAACGTTGAGCCTAGAACAATTAATGGCAATAGGTGAACAGGTGTATGTTGAACGCTGTGCCGCTTGTCATCAAGCAGATGGTAAGGGTATGTCTGGTATTTTTCCAGCATTAGCAGGCAGTAAAATTGCCAATGTGGCGGGTGATTATAAAACACATATCGACATTGTTTTAAACGGAAAAAGTGGCACAGCGATGCAGGCATTTAAAAACCAATTAAGTTTAGTTGAGCTCGCTGGTGTGATTACTTACGAGCGTAATGCATTTGGTAATACTACCGGTGATGTTATTCAAGCAGAAGTTATTCAGCTCATCTTAAATCCAGTTCAGCAAGACTCACAATCTTCTGTTCAATCGACTGATCAAATGCCTGAGCAATCAAAAGAAGGAGTAAAACAATGAATCAACATACCTCAATAAAAGCCGCAACGGGTTGGAGACGTTGGGTATATACAACCAATCATAAAGATATTGGTACGTTATATTTATGGTTTTCGTTAATCATGTTTTTTACCGGTGGTTTGATGGCAATGATCATCAGAGCGGAGTTATTTCAGCCGGGTTTACAATTAGTGGAACCCAACTTTTTTAATCAAATGACAACCGTACATGGGTTAATTATGGTATTTGGTGCAGTAATGCCAGCCTTTACGGGATTAGCCAATTGGATGGTGCCGTTAATGATTGGTGCACCAGATATGGCTTTACCACGTATGAATAATTGGTCGTTTTGGATATTGCCTTTTGCTTTTTTAATTTTATTATCTTCTTTATTTATGCCAGGTGGTGGCCCCAATTTTGGTTGGACATTTTACGCGCCGTTATCGACCACTTACAGCAATGATAATACTGCATTTTTTGTATTTGCTATTCATATAATGGGTATATCTTCAATTATGGGTGCAATTAATGTGATTGTGACTATCACTAATATGCGTGCGCCAGGTATGACATGGATGAAATTGCCGATGTTTGTTTGGACCATGTTGATCACCGCGTTTTTATTAATTATGGTGATGCCAGTATTAGCAGGCACCGTCACCATGGTATTAACCGATAAGTATTTTGGCACGTCGTTTTTTGATGCGTCAGGTGGTGGTGATCCTGTGATGTTCCAACATTTATTTTGGTTTTTTGGACACCCAGAAGTGTACATAATGATCTTGCCCGCATTTGGTATTATTTCTACAATTATTCCAACGTTCTCGCGTAAAAAATTATTTGGTTACCACTCAATGGTTTACGCCACGGTCTCAATTGCGTTTTTATCTTTTATTGTTTGGGCACATCATATGTTTACCACCGGAATGCCGTTAGCGGGTGAATTATTTTTTATGTACAGCACCATGATAATTTCAGTGCCAACGGGGGTGAAAGTATTTAATTGGATCGCCACATTATGGCGAGGTTCTATTACTTTTGAAGTGCCGATGTTATTTGCTTTGGCCTTTATTGTATTGTTTACAATTGGTGGAATGTCAGGATTAATGCTGGCTATTACCCCTGCTGATTTTCAATATCATGATACGTATTTTGTGGTGGCGCATTTTCATTATGTATTAGTAACCGGCGCCGTATTTTCTATTATGGCGGCCACTTATTATTGGATACCAAAGTGGACAGGTAATATGTTTCATGAAGGATTAGCTAAAACGCATTTTTGGCTGTCATTAGTCAGTGTAAATATTTTATTTTTCCCAATGCATTTTGTTGGTTTAGCCGGAATGCCAAGGCGTATCCCTGATTATGCGCTGCAGTTTGCAGACTTTAATGCACTCATCAGTATTGGCGGATTTGCTTTTGGGTTATCGCAAATATTATTTGTAGTAGTTATTGTTAAATGTATAAGAGGCGGCAAAAAAGCCAAAGCGAATGTTTGGGAGGATGCTGAAGGTTTGGAATGGGAAGTACCTTCACCGGCACCGTTACATACTTTTTCTACAGCACCAACAATAAAATAGATATCGCAATTAATGGAGTGAATTATGAATAATAAAAAACTGACCATTAAATTAATTGCTTTTGCTTTAGCTATGTTGTTATTTGGATTTTCTTTGGTGCCTTTGTATGGTTTGTTATGTGAGGTGACGGGAATAAACGGTAAAATAATTGGGGCCTCAGAAAAAAATACTAATATAAGAACTAGTACCCAGACATCAGAGCAAGTGGTGAAACTTCAAATACTAACGCATAACCAAGGTCCGATTCCAATACAGATTAAAACAGACAAAATTGAAATATACGCCAATGTGGGGCAAGAGTATTTGATTTCTTTTGAAGCCACCAATACGGGTTCAAAAGATATTGTTATTCAAGCAGTGCCGTCTGTAAGTCCAGGATTAACTGCCAAGTATTTACATAAAATAGAGTGTTTTTGTTTTGCACAACAGGCCATCAAAAAAGGCGAAACTGTGAATCTTAGTTTGAACTTTTATATTGATGAATTAATTGATCCAAAATATAAACAAATGAGTTTGTCCTATGCAATTTTTGATATTAGTGATGATATAAAACCCGAAAAATGGCATCAACTTTTTCCTGAAAACATTAAAATAGCCAAAGTGAGTAAATGATGAAAACAGATGAATATTATGTGCCCAGTCAAAGTCATTGGCCAATTGTAGGTGCCATTGCCTTATTTGTGATTGCATTTTCAGCCGGACTATTAGTGATTGAAATGCACAATGAAAAAGCATCACCAATAGGGCATTACGGTTTAGTAGTAGGTTTTTGTATATTAATTTATATGTTGTATGGCTGGTTTAAAAACGTTATTCACGAGTCATTGTCGGGGATGTATTCTGTGCAAATGGATCGCTCATTTAGGCAAGGAATGTTGTGGTTTATTCTTTCTGAATTTATGTTTTTTTTGATTTTATTTGGTACTTTATTTTACGCCAGAATGCTTTCGGTACCTTGGCTTGCAGGTGAAGGTAATAACGAGATGACAGGGCAGCATTTATGGCCGCAGTTTAATAATGTTTGGCCGCTGACTCAAACACCAAATGGTGAACAAAATGGATTTATGTCATGGCAGGGTTTGCCACTGATCAATACAGGCATACTTTTAGTTTCATCTGTTACCTTGTTTAATGCTCACAAAAGTTTAGATAATAATAATATATCGCATACAGTTTTGTTTTTAGTATTAACCATTGTTCTTGCATTTATATTTTTAACATTACAATTTAATGAATATCAACATGCCTATCAAGTACTTGGATTAAAACTGGATTCCGGTATTTATGGTAATACGTTTTATATCTTAACGGGGTTTCATGGTTTACATGTGACGTTAGGCGCTACGATGATATGTGTTATTTTAATAAGAACAATAAAAGGACATTTTAATAAAGATAATATATTTGCATTCCAAGCAGTGTCTTGGTATTGGCATTTTGTTGATGTGATTTGGATTATTCTATTTTTGTTTGTTTATATTATTTAGTTAATAGTCATGACTATTCAACAAGGTTTGGCAGGGCCAAAAAAAACGTTTAAATTTAGTTTGATACCTTTTTTATTAACTTTGTTTGTATTGATGTTGTGTATTAGGTTGTCTTATTGGCAAATACAGCGCGCGGATTCTAAAAAAATAATCATTCAACAAATAACACAAATGGAAAATAAAGGTCTGTTTGATCTTAATCAATTAAATGAGTTAGATGTCGATTTAAATACAAGTGAGAATGTGAATAAAACAGGCATTAATTTGCAGTTAACAGGAACTATCAACAACAAACAATATTGGTTATTAGATAACTCAATTTATCAATCTAAAGTGGGTTATGACGTATTGGTAATATTTAATGACAGCAATAGTAATAAAAACGTATTGGTTAATTTAGGTTGGGTAGCAGCTGGTGTTAATAGAGGGGTGTTGCCTGAACTTAATTTTTCAAAGAAAGTTATTAGACTAAAAACGAAAATTCAACAACAAAATATAACTTCATATTATTTATCTAATAATTACGATGAATCGGATCAATGGCCAAAAAGAATTCAATCCATTGACTTAGAAAAAATAACCAACAATATACAACATAAAATCGAACCATTTTTATTACATAATCAACATGAAATATTTAATATCCAACCACATTACAAGGCTGTTGTTATGCCTGTATCTAAACATTATGGATATGCGCTGCAGTGGTTGTTAATTGGATTAAGTGCATGTTGTGTCTATTTTTATGCGTCATTCAAAATTTCAAACAATAAACAATAAACAATAAACAATAAACAATAAACAATAAACAATAAACAATAAACAATAAAACAGTTAATTAATATAGGGGAATAATTATGCTTAATATTAAAAAAAATTGGGTGGGTTATCTATTTGTACTCAGCTTTATATTACCTTTGCTTTTAGCATATGTAGTATTAAAAACAGGTTGGTATCAAGCGGGTGTTAATAACAACGGTTTATTAATGCGCAGTGAAATTTTTTTAGAAGATTGGCGAGAGTCAAAACATAAGAGTTGGACAGTATTATATGTGCCCTCACAAAATTTAAAAAACAACATTAATCTTACAGACGTAGTGGATTTGGAAAATTCAGTAAGCTGTAATCAATTTTGTGAAAATACTAAATACGCAATCAATCAAACCTATGCGGCGTTGGGTAAAAAACAAAATAAAGTGGATGTGTTGATTTTAAACGAAACGGTGGTTGGTTTAAATCCCACTTCGCTCTACTTAGTTGACCGTTTTGGTTTGGTTGTTTTTGAGTATCCATTACAAATTGAGTTCGAAAATAATTTTGATACGTTAAAAGGCCTGATTAGTGATTTAAAAAAACTACTAAAAAATGCGCGTTCAGAACAAAAAATAAGCTAATAAGGGATCTATTATGTTGATGGACGGATATAGAAAATTAGTATTGCTGACAATATTGTTGGCTGTAGTGGTTATAGCATTAGGCGCTTATACCAGATTAAGTGATGCCGGATTAGGTTGCCCAGACTGGCCTGGTTGTTATGGTCAAATTACAGTGCCTTCCACACCTGCTGAGTTGCTGTCGGCCAGTTCACTTTATCCTGAATTAAACCTAGTACCCGAAAAAGCATGGAAAGAAATGATTCATCGTTATGCTGCTGCCTCATTGGGCTTATTAATTGCATTCATTTTTATCGTTTCAATATTTAAGAGTTTGCCAACTATGTCTAGAAAGTTACCATTTTTTCTACTGATGTTGGTGATATTTCAAGCTATATTAGGTTTATTGACAGTCACATTAAAGCTACAACCCGTTATTGTTATGGGGCATTTAATGGGTGGATTCGCTACTTTGCTGGGTTTAATTATTTTAAACATTAAATTAAAACAGGCGGTTATCACTACCAATACAAACACAATCGAATTAGCTAATGACCTGGATTTTAAAACAAAATTTGAAAAGGTTTTAAGTAAAATAAATATCAATCCTCTTTTAATTTTATACGTTGTATTAACTGTGTTAATCATTCAAATCATGTTGGGTGGTTGGTTAAGTGCTAATTACGCCGCGCCGTATTGTCCTTCTTTTCCTGGCTGTAATGATGCTTCTATTATCAATTTCTCATTTAAGTCTATTTTTGAATTAAAACAAAATGCAATTAGTTATGAATTTGGTCAATTGGATGCACAGTCGAGAATGTCGATCCATTTGTTACATAGAATTTGGGCAATGTTGACATTAATTTGTATTGTATTGGCTTTATTGGTTCTGATGTTTAAATATAAAAATCAGCAGGTTAATTTACGATGTTATCTTATTTTTGCTTTATTGTTTTTACAAGTCAGTTTGGGAGTGAGTTTAATCGTATTTCAATTCCCATTAAATGTAGCGTTATTACATAATATAATAGCGGTTTTATTATTAAGCAGTTTGGTGAATTTAATTTGTTATTTTCACTTTAATTATTCAAAAGAGAAAAAGGTGGCGTTATGAAAACGACTATAAGATTTTCTAATGAACAAAGTTTTTACTTAAAAATAAAATTAAATGATTATTTAGTATTATCAAAACACAAAGTAGTGTTAATGCTGATGTTAACTGCATGGGTAGGGATGTTATTGGCACCAACATCAATAGCTTGGTGGCAACAACTTGTTTGTTTGTGTGGGATTGGTTTTTTATCAGGTGCAGCAGCTGTAATGAATCACATTATTGATTTAAAACATGATAAAAAAATGGCAAGAACCAAAAACAGGCCGTTAGTTGCAAAACGAGTGACATTATTTGAGGCTAAGTTGTTAGCGCTTTTTCTTGTATTAAGTGGTGCCTGTTTAATTCAGTTTTCAAGTAATAGTTTAACCACAATATTAACTTTTTTGTCATTATTTGGTTACGCCATTTTTTATACTGTGATTTTAAAATGGTTAACCCCACAAAATATTGTGATAGGTGGGCTTGCCGGAGCGATGCCACCGTTATTAGGTTGGGTGTCTCAAACCGGGCAGATGGACCCGCAAGCTTGGATATTGGTAATGATTGTATTTACTTGGACACTTCTACTTTTTTGGGCATTAGCCATTTATCGACGAGATGATTATGCGTTAGCCAATGTGCCGATGTTACCGGTGACCCATGGTATTGAATACAGTAAAACCTGTGTATTACTTTATTCAATAATATTATTTATAGTCTGTTTGATTCCGTATTTAATTGGAATGTCGGGTGTATTGTATTTATTGGGTGCGTTGTTTTTAAATGGTTTATTTGTGTATAAAGCCGTTCGCTTAAAATTCACAAAATCGATTCAAGCCAGTTATGACTTATTTAGATATTCAATAATACAATTGTTGTGTTTGTTTTTAGTTTTATTGATAGATAAGTGGGTGGCTTTGATTTAAAGCTGGGTATGTTGACGCAGCAATATCAAATTACTGTGGGGTTGATATTCATATCATATAAATCACGTTTTTAATATTGATATAAATATCAAGCTTACGATGTCGAATGATATATTTTATCTCATATTAATTTAAGCCAAAAAAAGGGATTCAATAAGAATCCCTAATCAATAAACATTAATTAAACCGATTAAAATCAGTTAAACATATCAATTCTTGTTTGGTGTCTGCCGCCTTCAAAGTCATTTTCTAAGAAAGTCTGTGCGATGCTTTTGCCTAAATCAGTGCCCACTACTCGGCCACCCATTACTAATACATTGGCATCGTTATGTTGTCTTGTCATTTTAGCCATAAATTCATTTACACATAAAGCCGCTCGAATACCTTTATGTCTATTAGCAGCAATGCTGATACCAATACCCGTACCACACATTAATATACCCAAAGCATCTTTATCCGCTAGAATTTTCTTTGCCATTAAGTCTGCATAGTCAGGGTAGTTAACACTTTGAGAGCCGTCACAACCTAAATCTTCAACTTCATATCCTAGCTCTTTTACATAAGCAAGAACCACGTCTTTAAGTTCGTTAGCGCCGTGGTCATTTGCGAAATATACTTTTGGTAATGCCATTTGTAGCCTCGTTTGGTAAATTTTAGTTATCTTTTAAGTGCCCCAAAATAGTTTTGGGGTAAATCTAGAATCTTGATCCTATTAATTAGTTGGATCTATTTAAGACACTAGTTCTTATAAACGTAATATTAACATACTGATTAGTAAAACTCAGTAAGGACATACTAATGAGATTCGTTTAGCATATTTTAAAGTTACTGCTTCGGTCACAAATTAATCAAACCCCTAGAAGTAAAGCTGATTTATTGTATTAATGTTGTTTCTTAGCCTGATGATTAAACACTGAGCTCTAAATATGCTTGTTTACATTTAATGATAATATCCCTTTGATACTTTTTTTTACAAAATAAATGTCTATTTAACGTCGAAAAATCAACAAACATACACTATATATCTGTGAGTATTTTATTAATTGGTTTATTAATTGAGTGTGAAATTATGTGATTATGATTGTTATCTTTTAAAATATTAATTGTTTTGTTTTGGTTTTATTCGTTATCGAATGTTACCAAAACGAAGGAGAGTAATTTGAGATTTGTTTTATTGTTATTATTGATTTGGCCTAACTTAGTTTTCTCTGCTGATATTTATAAGATATACCTAAGTGCAACAGGTGATGACAATAATGATGGTTTATCGAATGTGTCTGCAATCATCACTTTAAATAGGGCACAACAAATTCTTAAAATTAATAACCCAAATACAGCGGTAGAAATACACATTAAACAAGGGTTGTATTTAAATCAATCAGTTAACTGGACTTATACAAATGGCCATTTAATAACGTTTACCCCAATCAACTTTTCAAAAGCCCGACCAGTGTTTGATGGTAATGCAAAGTTAAATACTTGGTTTACATTTAAAAATACAAGTGGTGCGCCTAGTCATTTAAAATTTAGGTACATCAAAGTTCAAAACTATAATACGGGGATGTCATTTCAAGGCAATCGTAATAGTGTCAAAAAATGGAATTCAGATAATGAATTATATGGAATGTATTTTTATAATATAGGAGGGTTATACAGTGATTTTGACTATTCAACAGCCGCGCTGCGTTTTGTTAATTCTAAAAATAATTCGATAGTCAATTCTCATTTTGTAAATATACTCAATCAGCCAACAAAATCCGCATTTATTCACGCCATATATTTTGCGCATTATTCGTCAAACAACGAAGTGCGCGGGAATCGATTTCAAATGATCAATGGAGATCCGATTCGTACAAGAGATGAATCAAATTATAATTTAATTTTAGGTAATATATTTTTTAAAACAGGGTTTAGTGCTTATTATTCAGACTGGTACTGTAGTGCAGAAACTACAAATAAAATCTGTACTAAAAAAACTGGTGAGTGCCCATCCGTTGGTTTTGAGTTTAAAAATAATAATCTTTTTGGAGGATATAAATCTGACTTAGAAAATATAAAACAATTTGGTGTTGATGATTATTGTGTTGTTACTCAAAATAGCTAAGTACTAGTGTCTGGGAATGTAACGCTTTAATTAATTTGATGTGTCTAGAATATTGATTTTGTTTATATGCTAGACACACTGTATTTTAGGGCCTTAATATAAGTGACTACGAATCAGATTTCTTACCCCAAATATCTGCATTCACAGGTTCTGTTTTATTACGTTTTTTCTTACCCGAACCTTCAGGTTTGGCCACAGGTTTTAATTCTTCTAATAACTCTTTAATGGCTTCTTCGTCCACTTCAAACCCTTTAACCTGTTCACGTTCTAAACGGATTTTATTTTTCTTTTCGATCACTTTAAAGTGATGGTAATCTTCATGATCAATTAACGATATAGCTAAACCTACTTCGCCAGCACGGCCCGATCGACCAATACGATGCATGTAATCTGACGGGCTTCTAGGTAAATCAAAGTTGATAACAACTGGAAGTTTTTCTACGTCTAAACCACGTGCTGCTATGTCGGTAGCAATTAATACATCAATTTCGCCGGCTTTAAAACCTTGTAATACTTGAGTACGGGCACCTTGGCCTTTATCGCCATGAAATACTTGTGCACGAATACCACGTTTGCCAAGTTTGTCTGCTAGATGATTACAGCCATGTTTAGCGTTAACAAAAATAAGCGCTTGTTGCCATTTGTTCTCTTTAATTAAGTTGGCAAGTACGGCTGTTTTTTCGCCTTGATTCACAGTAAACACACGCTGTACTAACGTACTTGATTCTGCGTTTTGTAATTGAAGTTCAATCGGGTCGTTTAATAATTCTTGTGTAAAGGTTTTTACTTTTTCAGGAAAAGTGGCTGAAAATAATAACGTTTGTTTGCTCGAAGGGGTTAATGCCAATAAAGCTGTTAGTTCATCTGTAAAACCACTGCTTAGCATTCTGTCGGCTTCATCTAATACTAAGGTTTTAACTAAATCGAGTTTAATCGCATTACTTGATATCAAATCCAGTAAACGCCCCGGTGTTGCTACCAAAATATCGCAACCACCACGTAACGCCAGCATTTGAGTATTGGCTGAAACTCCACCAAACACGACCACTGTTTGAATCGCACCATTTAAATGTGCCGCATAAGATTTAATACTGTTTGCAACCTGTGTGGCTAATTCACGTGTGGGCACTAATACAAGTGCACTCACATAATTACCTTTGCTTGTGTTTTGTTTAGGCTGCGCTGTAATTTGTTGTAAAAGCGGTAATGCAAAAGTAGCGGTTTTACCTGAGCCAGTATTTGCACCTGCAATTAAGTCGCGTCCAGCTAATACACTCGGGATTGCTTGGGCTTGAATAGGAGTCGGTTCGGTGTATTCAAGTTCAGTTAAACGAGCAATCAAGGGCTCGATTAAGCCAATTTCTTTGAAGTTAGTGGGTATCGCGGAAGAAGTCATTAATATACAGGGCTCAAAGTTAGTTAATTGTGCCTATTTTAACGTATTTATGTGGCTTTTAGTTAGTAAAGTTATGTGGACTGATTTGATTGGAAGTCACAATGCTATGTTTAACATTGTTGTTGCTGTTCAATTGTGTACTTAATGACCAATAGAACTCAAAATTTAAAATTCAATAACAGCAACACAAATATTAAACATAACCAATCTAACAAGTGCCATTTTTCGAAAAAACGGTATTTTGTTTCTTATCTGTGAGAGGAATGGAGTTAAGATGCTGTTATATCCTATATTCTAATAATTCAAAAAACCACTTTAACAAAAACATGTTATCAATCAATATAGGTATTAATATCAAGTTTTATTTAAACCATCAATTAGTATGGAAAAACCAATGAAATCAATTTATGTATTAAGTCTTTTACTGCTGGCAGCCATTTGGGGTAGTTCATTTTTGTTTATGCGAGTGGCAGTGGTTGAGTTCGGGCCTTTTGCATTAAATCTCATTCGAGTGGGCTTAGCTGCGTTAATTTTATTGCCTATTTGTCTAAGAAAAGACTTTCGACAGGATTTTAAAACACATTGGAAAAGTTTTATGTTATTGGGTGCTAGTAACTATGCGATTCCATTTACTTTGTTGTCCTATACCAGTTTAACGATAAACTCGGGTACCACGTCATTAATTAACGCAACCACTCCGATTTTTACAGCAATTCTGGGTGTATTGTTTTTTACTCAAAAAATAACACGGGTGCAATTGATAGGTTTATTTTTTGGTTTTTTTGGGATTTATATTATTTCCCAAAAAACACTGTTGTTAGATTTTAATCAAGGTTTGTTAGCAATAATAGCTGGGCTAATTGCCTCATGTGGTTATGGTTTAACGATTCTGTATAGCAAAAAATATTTACAAGCAGTCAGCGCGATTAACTTAACTGCCGGCGGATTGTTTTTTGGAGCCTTGTATCTTGTTTTTCCAGGAATAGTCTATTGGCCAACACAAATGCCAAGTTTAAATAGTTGGCTGGCAGCACTGTTGTTAGCTACTTTATGTACTGTAATTGCTTTGATTATATTCTTCCAAATCATCAAAAAAATAGGGGTTTTAACCAGCTCTAGTGTTACGTTTTTGATTCCTATTTTTGCTATTTTATGGGGAACGTTGTTTTTAAATGAAAAAATTACGTTTAATCTAATTGTAGGGGTCGTAGTTATTATTGTTGGTACGTCTTTAATTATTTTTAAACCTTTTAAATCCTTTAAGCAAACAACATCTAAAAAAAATCGTTGAATTAATACTTCTTAAAATAAAATCCGATAAGTAATGACAGTATATTAGTATTGTTTAAGCGAGCTAATTGGAACTTAATCGATTTATCTGTTGCGGCAGAAGGTTTTTAAATCAACAGTCTTCTATATCAACATCAGTCTAAACACTCAATACTTTTTAAGCCAATGGATGTATACAAGATGGATTCTTAAAACAGTTAATAAACTTAAACTGTTCGGGTGTGTTTTTAGGTACTAACAAAAATCTTGTTAGCCTTGAGATAAATAAACGTTCATCGGGATCCATAGAAACAACCCCACTAGCACAAGTTGAATCATTATTTATAGTTAGACCTACTTCAACTGGATTACCCTCTGGGGTGATTCTGCCATGAATATCTGCAATATTTATAGGACTAAACATACTGTGTCGATTACTGTAAAAAGTATCTGAATACAATACAACTTTTTGAGTCTGCCAATCTACTAATTTAAGTTCATGTTTTCGATACGGATTATCCGTTACAAAATATTGAAATACGTTATTTTGTATTTTATTTTGTTCTAAAGATAAAAAGGCTGAGTTAAGTTCAAAGCGTTTTGAATTACGTCCATTTTTTTCAGAGCGAAGTTCAATCATACTAATATCTAATTGATCTGAATGAAAAATAGAAAATCGGCAGGTATTGATAGAAGGCGAATGTAAACCCTGATAATCATGTGTGTTTTGCTGTAATACTTTATTGCCTAATGAACAGGCAGTAAGACTTAATACAAACAAACATGGAGGTATTATTTTAAACATGAATTTAAGTGGATTGGGCAAGTGTAGTGAAGTCATAAAATAAACTTATAAAATTAGCGATACATCATTAATCGTAAGTAATATGAATAAGGGTGAAAATTAATTAATTAAGTTCGATTTAATACTTTTGAATGATTTTTATTAGTTATTTGAAGGTAACTAGACTTTAATAATGAACTGCTTGACTATATTTATGTCTTGTTAGTAATAACCGATTTGTTGATTTAAAATTTATGTATTTAAAACACAATAATTGTTATAAATTAAAAATACAGAATAATGAATAGAATATGAACCTATAACAATAAGTTAATATGCAATAGATAAAACATAATTTAGACTGAATTTTTAACGTTTTTAAACTATAACCTCTTTTTAGGAAAAATTTATGAAATGGCAAGTACACACCGCTCTAGTTGTATTAATGACAAGTTTGAGTAACGTCTCGATTGCAAACGAGACAGGTAATTCAGTAGATGATGTGCTTAAACTTGATAAAGTAGTTATTTATCAAAACGGCATCGGTTATTTCGAGAAAAAAGGAGTGGTTTCAGGTGACTCGTTAACCTTAAATGTTCAAAAAAACCAAATTAATGACTTATTAAAAAGCTTAACGGTTATCGATCAATCTTCAGGTAATGTGTTAAGTATTTCTTTACCTTTAAAACCTGGTGCTTGGCATAACGCTGCTCAAACTCAGATTAATCGAGGTAAATCAAGCTGGCTTGATATTTTTAAGTCCTTAACAGGTCAAAAAGTTTCAGTGGAATATGTTTCCGGCGAAGACGATAAAATTCTTACTAAACAGGGTAGGGTTTATATGGTGAATAATTCATTACCCCATAGTAATAAACAAAATATAACCATCGCCCAACTTACGTTAATAGACGACAATCAATTAAGTGTGATCCCCATAAAAGATATCAACAGTTTTAAGTTGCTTGATGGTGACATGGCAATGCAAATGAATAGTGCTTTAGATACACAGATGACAAATGATATGTATCAACAAATTGAAGTGGCAATTAATTTTAATGATGACAGTGATCATGATGTATTACTAAGTTATGTTGTGACTGCACCAAAGTGGAAACCTACATTTCGAATTATTTTTGATGAAAACAATAACAAACAAGCGTTAATCCAAAGCTGGGCAGTAGTTGATAATACAAGTGGTGAAGATTGGGACGATATTAAACTGACTCTTTCTTCAGGCATGCCATTTGCTTTTCGTTATGATTTATCAAGTACTGTTAACGTTGATCGCCCAGATTTAACCAGAACAACAATACAACCAACCATTGCTTTAGGGACTCAAATTTCAACTAATAGAGTACTGCCTCGTTTTATAGAAAATAATTTCTCAAGTGTTATGCAATCATCACCAATGTATGATGACTCTGCTGTGAGTTGGAATTTAAGTGATGATAGGAGTATTCAACCGCAAAAATCGGTAGTGCAGTCCAACATTCAAGGGGGGCTTAAAGCGAATACTGTATCTACTTCTGTTTCAGGTTTAACTGAATATGAATTAGACGACAGGCGCACTTTACCCAACGGTACATCCAGTTTAGTGTCCATTTTTAATCAAACAATTCCTGCTAAACAATTATTTTTATTTGAACCAAATGGTGCGGGTGCCAGTTTTAATACCAATCCTTATCGAGTGGTTAGTTTTGAAAATAATACAGATTTTGTTATCGAATCGGGTCCTATTAGTTTTTTTTATGGTGATCATTTTATTGGTGAGGGTATAACAAAACGTATTTCAACAGGTAAAACATCAATGATTCCTTTTTCAGTGGAGCCTAAAATACAGGTAATAAAATCAGTTGAAAATATTTCTAGTAACGAGCAAATTGAAAAAACATCTGGATCGAATATAATTATTTCAGTTAAATCAAAACTCACCACAACGTATAACATAAATAATAACCTGCAAAATGAACAATCAAAACTTTTAATCAAACATTTTAAAATTGCTAATGGGTATGAGCTTGTATCTATTCATCCTGATATTGAAGACGAATCTAACTATTGGTTGATTCCGATTGAAATAACAAAAGACAAAAGACAAAAAGAAATCAAAGTAATTGAGCAAGTGTTTGTTAGCAGAAGTATGGATGTTTGGAATCAAACAACTCAACAGTATTTAAAAGACTATTTAATATCTGAATATATTAATGAAAAACTTAAAAAACAAATAAATACCATTCTACAAAAAACAGAAAATGTGAAGGTACTAAATTCAGAAATATCCAGTTTAAAAAACATGATTGCAACTGATGAACGTAATATAAATAGAATCAGAAGTAATTTAACCTCACTGACTAATAACGAAAATTCTAAAGAAATAATAAAGATAAAAGAGTCTATGGTGAAAGACTTAAATTCACGATCAAATCAAATACAAAAACGATTAGATGATATTCAAATAAAACAGGACACAATATTAAAAATAAAAAGTGAAGTGCATTCAATTTTAAATGATTTTAATATCAAATTATTAAATAAATAGTTGTGTCTAATAAATCGTACACAAAACAAACGTATAATCGTAAGTTTGTTTTGTGTAAATCTTAATTAAATTGTCATACAACAATAATTGATTATGTGGATTAACACAGTGTATCTGCCAGTATCGAGCTAAACAGGATAACAAACAGCACAATCGGCGACATAAAGATGCGTTAAAGTGTCTTTGTCAGTTATAATTCATCAATTTTGCACATAACACATGAGTTCCTCTATGATAAATAATGATATTCTGCGCCGTGTCAGTACTATTTTTGATCTAAGCGATGAAAAGATACTAACGATATTTGCACTTGGTCAATGCAAAATGACTGTTACGCAATTGAGTGATTTCTATAAAGAAAAAGACGACAAGACATATAAAGAGATTTTAGATGTTGAACTTGCTGGTTTTTTAAACGGTTTAATCATTGAAAAAAGAGGGCCAAGTGATGGTCCGACACGCGCAAACGAACAAATATTAACGAATAACACTGTTTTTAATAAAGTAAAAATAGCATTGGCTTTAAAAGCAGATGATGTAACAGAAATTTTAAAAACTTCTGAAATTAACTTAGGTAAACATGAGTTAAGTGCATTATTTAGAAATGCTAATCATAAACATTATAAAGTTTGTACAGACGAAACGTTGTCAGGTTTTCTTAAAGGTCTAAAAGAAAAATTTAAAAGTTAAGTCAGCCAAAAAACACTAAAAACCACATAATATTTTAAATGTTATGTGGTTTTTTTTGTGTTGATTTTAGCTTTTTTCTGTTATAAAAATTATAAATTAATACTTTTAAATAATAAAAATAACATAATACCGAGCCTATTATCGTTAGAATTTCAAGTTTAAAACCTCTGTTTTTACATATAAATACTTACAAAATTCATCGCTTACTTTCCATAAATTACGCTAATCACCTCGCATTTTCGCTTAATTTCGGGTAAAATCGCGCTTTTTTAAAAACGCTCTTTAAGGTGACCTATGCTCTGTCCGTTCTGTTCGGCCAAAGATACCAAAGTGATTGATTCACGATTGGTAGCCGCTGGTGAACAAATTCGCCGTCGCCGTGAGTGTATAGAGTGCCTTGAACGTTTTACTACCTTCGAAAGTGCCGAACTGGTCCTGCCTAAACTTATCAAACAAAACGGGGCTCGAGAGCCTTTTAACGAAGACAAACTTCGAAACGGCATGATGCGCGCTTTAGAGCGCCGTCCGGTGAGTGTTGATGAGGTGGAGTCTTCAATTGTTCGTATTATGGCCAAACTTCGTGCTACGGGTGAACGTGAAGTACCTGCATTAGATGTGGGTGAATATGTAATGAGCGAGCTTAAAAAACTGGATCAAGTTGCTTTTGTTCGTTTTGCTTCGGTATATCGTCGTTTTGAGGACGTTGAACAATTCACCGCAGAAATCAAAAACCTAAACCTAAACCAAAGTCAAA
The DNA here is from genome assembly GCA_022968985.1 of Pseudomonadales bacterium. Lineage (GTDB taxonomy): Bacteria > Pseudomonadota > Gammaproteobacteria > Pseudomonadales > Natronospirillaceae > Marinicellulosiphila. Next base: position 38,407 of record JALJPK010000028.1, read on the forward strand.
AACAAGATGACTAATTCTCAGTCAGATTTTACTGCTAAGGATCATCATTGGATGTCGCTTGCTTTGCAGGCTGCAACAACTGCGCGTTTTTGGGCAAAACCCAATCCAAACGTTGGCTGTGTTATCGTTAAAAATAATCGACTTTTGACCACAGGTTGTACGCAGCCCCCTGGGGAAGCACATGCTGAAATCAACGCATTGGATCAAATCAATCATCAAGCAGACGGCGCCACCTGTTATGTCACTTTAGAGCCTTGTGCTCATACTGGCAGAACGGGCCCTTGCGCTGATGCATAAGTAAAATCAGGCATTAAAAAAGTAGTGATTGCTTGTTTAGACCCTAATCCTTTAGTTGCTGGAAAAGGGGTTAAAATCTTAGGAGATGCGGGTGTTGAGGTTGTAAATGGACTGTTAGAGTCACAAGTACAAATTCAACTTGCCGGTTTTTTAACTCGTATGCAAACAGGCAAACCTAAAACCACATTAAAACTGGGTTGCTCGTTAGATGGTAATATTGCTTTAAAAAATGGGGAGTCTAAATGGATTACCTCAAGCGATAGCCGAAAAGACGTACAAATTCATCGAGCGTTAAGTGGTGCAATTTTAACTTCAAGTAATACAGTTATTGCTGATAATCCATCGATGACTGTACGCCAAGAAGAATGGCCACTTGCAGAAAACTTTGCAACACAGCCTTTAAAAGCCGTATTAGATAAATCATTAAGCACGTCACCCAACTCTAAAATATATCAAGACAACTCAATCGTTTTTTACAATCAAGATTCAGCACCTAAAAATAAACAACAAGCTTTTATAGATAAAGGTGTTGAGCTGATCCCTATTTCGTTAAAAGACGATACGTTAGGCAATAATTTAGACATCAATGAGGTTTTAATTGAGTTAGGTAAACGTGAAATTAACGATGTTTGGATTGAGTGCGGCGCAAAATTAGCTGGGCATCTATTAGCAAATAAACACATTAATACACTTATTTTGTATCAAGCGCCTATATTGTTAGGAGCGAACAGCATTAATAGCATGGGTTTTATCATTAACTCGATGCAAGATGCGGTTAAATTACATCGAACTGAAATACGTCAAATTGGTTGTGATACCAAAATGACCTATCTCTTATAAGTGGATTAAGTGAATAACATGCAATTACACTCTATAGAAGAAATCATCGAAGACATTCGCCAAGGTAAAATGGTGATATTAATGGATGATGAAGATCGTGAAAACGAAGGTGACTTAATTGTAGCTGCGCAAAAAGTCACACCCGAAATAATTAATTTTATGGCATCAAAAGCACGTGGTTTAATTTGCTTAACCTTAAGCGGTGAGCGCTGTGACTTTTTAGGTTTAAACGCCATGGTGTCTTCAAATAACGCACAGTATTCAACGCCTTTTACTGTTTCGATTGAAGCGGCTCAAGGTGTGACCACCGGTATTTCGGCAGCGGATCGAGCTAGAACGATTCAAGTGGCGGTTGATCCAAATTCAAAACAAGAAGACATTGTACAACCAGGCCATATATTTCCATTACGTGCGCAACCTGGTGGTGTATTAAGTCGAGCAGGACACACTGAAGCGGGTTGTGATTTAGCGCGCCTAGCTGGTTTAAGCAGCGCTGCTGCAATTGTAGAAATTATGAATGAAGACGGCACAATGGCGCGCCGCCCCGATTTAGAAATTTTTGCAAAAGAACATAATTTAAAAATTGGAACCATTGCCGATTTAATTCATTACCGCATCATGCACGAACAAACAACACAAGCGGTTGAATCACAAAATGTTGAAACACGTTATGGTGATTTTATATTAACTGTTTTTGAAGACTCAATAGAAGGTGGTACTCATATCGCACTTAGCAAAGGTGAGATTAAAAGTGACGAACCTTGTTTGGTTCGAGTGCATGTCGCGCAAACACTACGTGATATAATTGCTGTTAAAAACGAAGAAAAACCAGGTTGGTCTATTGGGCATTCACTTGAAAAAATAGCGCAGGCAGATGCGGGTGTAGTTGTATTATTAAATACAAATGATGGCAGTAACGTACAGCGTGAATTAGATTTTTTGATGAATCGAAACAAGAATAAACGACAGCCCAATTTAAATAAGTCGGGCACATACACAACCATAGGTACAGGTTCACAAATTTTACGCCACTTAAATGTGGGTAAAATGCGTTTATTAAGTAGTCCAATGAAGTTTGGTGGTATTGGCGGGTTTGGCTTAGAAGTGGTTGAGTATTTACCGTTTGGTGAGCAGGCTATTAAGGTCTCATTGTAGGTCGACCTTTAGGTCGTCTTTATAATGATCGACTACATAAATTATAGCTCTTTAAGTTTAATTTTATAAAAAGATTAAAATTAAACGCTTTGGCTTTATTCTGTTGGAGGGAAACCCTTCTTGAATAAACCGACGCAAAAATGTAGGTCGACCTTTAGGTCGTCTTTATAAACAGATCGGCTAAAGCCGAACTTGAATATACATCGCTGTAGGTCGTGGCTTGCCGCGTCAATACGATTTTAATAATAAATGAGAAACACTATGAGCATTAAAACTATTGAAGGTGCTCTTTAAGTTTAATTTTTCGAAAATATAAAAAATTAAACGCTTTAGCTTTATTCTGGCGAAGGGAAACCCTTCTTGAATACGCATCGCAACGTAGGTTTGGAATTTATTCCAAAAAATTTAATCAAGATAATAAATGAGAAACACTATGAGCATTAAAACTATTGAAGGTAACCTTGTTGCCAATGATAAAAAATTCGCCATTGTTGTGGGTCGTTGGAACTCGTTTGTGGTTGAAGATTTATTAGTAGGTGCATTAGATTGTTTAAAGCGTCACGGCATTAAAGAAGATCAAATTACTATCATACGTGCCCCAGGTGCGTTTGAAATCCCATTGGTAGTTAAGAGAGTCGCACAAAAGCAAAAGCCTGATGCAATCATCACTTTAGGTGCAGTTATTCGAGGCGGTACACCGCATTTTGAATACGTATCAGGGGCATGCACAAACGGCATTGCAAGTTTAAATTTAGAATTAGATATTCCTGTCACATTCGGAGTTTTGACGGTTGATTCAATCGAACAAGCAGTCGAACGTGCAGGTTGTAAAGCAGGTAATAAAGGTGAAGAAGCCGCAATTACTGCACTAGAAATGGTTAACCTAATGTCGCAATTAGGTTAAAAAAACACTAAGCAAGTTACGTTTTGATTTAAACAATCTAAACGAAATTTGAATGACACAAATAAATAGAAATCTTATAGAGAAGAAAATGACTGATCAACAACAAAAACCAAAAAAGCCAAGCATTAACCAACGTAAACGTGCACGTACAATGTGTGTTCAAGCGTTATATAAAATGGCATTTACTGGCGCAAGCAGTTCAGAAGTAGAAGCTGAATTTGCTGTCGACCAAGACATGGGGAAAATTGATAACGAATATTTCACACAAATGTTTCGCGCAATTGCTAATAATTGCGATGAATTAGACGCTGCGTTTGAAAAATTATTGGATCGTAACATAAGTGATATGACACCCATTGAATTATCAATTTTACGCCAAGGTACATTCGAATTAATGCACCGCCCAGACGTACCTTATAAAGTAGTGATCAACGAAAACGTTGAATTAGCGAAATCATTTGGTGCCACCGATGGTCATAAATACATAAATAGTATTTTAGACAAATTGGCTCAAAGAATCCGTTTGGTAGAAATTCGCGGAAAATGAGCAATAGTCCAAACCAATCGGGTGAGTATGATTTAATCGCCCGATACTTTCAAAATTGGCCAAAATATTCAAACACTCAAATCAAAACCATTGTTCCAAATGGTGATGATTGTCTTGTTATTCAAAGCTCGTGCCCGATTGCAATCTCTGTTGATAGTATTGTTGAAAATGTACATTTTTTAACAAGTAGTCCAGCACATGGGGTAGGTTATCGTGCGCTCGCAACTGCGGTAAGTGACTTGGTGGCAATGGGTGCAACCCCCAGTTTTTTTACGTTAGCGTTAACCTTTAACAAAGATGAAGCATGGCTAAAATTATTTAGTGAGGGTTTAAAACAAGCGGCTAACGATTTTAAAATTGATTTACAAGGTGGTGATACCACACGTTGTAAAAAAACATCAAAAAATACCAGTGTGATTACAGTACAAGTACATGGTGAATGTTTGAATCCTATCAAACGAAGCACAGCCAAAGTCGGTGACTTAATATGTGTGACAGGTAATTTAGGTGACGCGGCGGCGGCAGTTTTATTATTAGAAACTGAACATATTAATGCAATACAACAAACTTTATTAAATGCATTTTATTATCCAAAACCACCTATTCATTTAAGTAAACAACTTTCTACAAAAGCCCATAGCGCTATTGATATTTCGGATGGATTACTTGCCGATTTAATGCACATTTGTAAAAAAAGTCAGCTCCAGGCCAAAATCGATCGCACAAAAATACCATTAAGTGTCGCGCTCAAACAAACAAATACTGCTGCACAAGCGTTAACGTTTGCATTAACCGGTGGTGATGATTATCAAGTCTGTTTTACAATAGATCGATCACAACTGGATTGGATTAAACAAAATAATATTTTTGTGATTGGTGAAATGTTTAACGGTGTTGTTGATATATTGGATGAGCATAATCAATCATTTACAAAACATTATGCAACTTTGGGTTATCAGCATTTTTAAAAATTATTAAAATAATATGGCAGTCCAATCAAGTGCTACATAACTTACATTGATTGATAACCCTATATTCAATAATCAAGTGCACCACTCTATAATAACTGCAGTTTAACTCTTTAATTTAATAACCCTATAAGTAGATCACTCGACACTTCCAGTATTCAATAATAAAAATAAGGTTATGTTATGGCCTTATTGTTAGATTATTAAAAAAATGAAGTGTTTGTCGAGAATAAACTTAGAATGACTCGTTAATATTATCGGTTATCGTTTTTAAACGACCATCGGCTCGCATAAGTTCAATTTGGTCGCTCACTAGTGTAATAATTGCACCATGTTTTTTATGCATATAACTATAGATAGGGGTTTCACTCACTACATAATTTAATTCAATATCACTAAAATGTGTATTATTTTTTATAAGATTTCCAACACTTCTTTTCTCAGCAATAACTATATCTACACGCCCTTTAAGCAGCATGTTTAATGCTTGTTCGTCACTTTTAACTGCAAAAAACTGATCCGGACTCATCAGTTGCTTTAACATTTGCTCTACATTTTTACGCCCAAGATAAAAAGCCACTTTTTTTGTTTTTATATCATCTAACTCTGTAATTTTTTCTTTGTTTTCTAGAGTAAACGCACCTAACCAAACTGTTAATATTTCGCTGTCAATTCGGATTAAATTAGGATATTTACCATCACTTACGCCATGGAAATTTTTAATTCTATGTAATTCTCCGTCAGTTTGACCAGAGTTACTTAATAATAAGGAACGTAAACTTGGATAATACACGGCATCAAAACCCATATCTAATGCTGAAAAAGCTTCTAATAATACAGCGCTAATGACTGATGGCTGATAATTTTTAAGTGGTTATCCGCCACTAAAGATGACGTCTTTAGAAAATAGTATTGAGGGGATTAAAATCAAAAAAATAAGTGTATTTTTCATAATTAATGTTTCTCAACTAAAAAAATATAAAAAACTAAAATGGTAAAAGAATTAATTAATAAACAAGAATATAAAGGGCTTTATTGTTTTTGTGAAAATCAATACTGGTATATGATTAGTATAGTAAGTTGATGGCGTTTAATAAGTTAGTAGTTGTAATAAGATGCAAATAAGTTTATCAATTTGTAACCAGTAATAATGTGAGTATATGTACGAATTGCCCAGTTATAGGTAAGTAAGGATAAAATAATTCAGAAAAAATTATGATTACTTCAGAGGTTAAGTAATATAATAAGCCTTAATAGTTAATACTCGAAATCACCTAATTAAATTGGTTATTTAAACGATAATATTAAAAGTGTTAGAACAGCAATGGCGCGATCAAATATAACAAATGTTGCGATCAGCATACCGCTATATGCCAAAAGTTTGGACTGGCTATTTTTTATGTTTTTTATTAATACAAATAAACTAAGAATACTGACTAAAACTATAAGTGGCACAAAAATCGATAGGTTATTAATAATGGCATTGGTACCTGAATATTCAGCAATAGCTAAACTAACAATTATCAAAACAAGATAAGGCAAACAAAAGAATAACCAGAAAGCGTAGCTGAAATCTTGTGAACCTTTAAATAAACCAGAAACACCGCCTTTTTTATCCCAATCAGACTGAGTTAATACATAATTTTCCATAATCATAAATCCTAAAGTAACTTGTTCGAGCATAATAACCTATTTCGAAAATATACCAATACCCAAAAAGACTGATTTCTCACAAACTAACTAATGCTATACAAATCAAGCTTATTACTTCGATAATGCAACATGACATTAACAATTGAGGTGGGTAAGGAGGAACAATACTTCTAATTTTCAGTATGGTTTTTACTTTTGAGTACTTTTGATATTCAGAATGTTAGTTATTTAAGCAATTAGTTCTTATGAAATTCACGAAGATACAGTGAAAAAAATGTTCACATTTTATATTTGTATAAACTACATCCAAAATATTTAAAAATAACACGTTAATATTTAAACGACTTTAATAGTTTATGAATCAAACTAAATGTAAAAATCAGCATTAACCCAATACGTATACTATCAATAATTATCATTCCTAATAACT
>JALJPK010000029.1:0-4438 GCA_022968985.1 Pseudomonadales bacterium
CATTTTGTACTGGTTACCACCCACCTTCTTGTCGAAGGCATTGCTGTGCAAGTCCCAGCTGCTGTGGTTAACGATGTTCGATTAATGTTGATGTGACTCCCGACCAAACTAAGCAAAACCGCCAATAAAATCATGGACCCAAATACAAATTCAAACAGTAAACCAGTGGTTAGTGCCATTACAATAACAGCGGGTATTGTTCCTATTACACGGCCAATCATAATATATCTTAAGTCTTGAAAGTTGATTGATTGCCTATCTTTTAGGGCGACCAAACCAGTTAATACAATAAACGATGCCAAAATGGGTAAAGGCACAAAAATTGGGTTGATTAACAACAATAATGGTGCAGCGATTAAAGCACCACCCAGACCAAAACTACCTTGAATGATGGCGCCTATAAAAATGATAATAATGGAAATTACTGCTTGTTCTATTGTTACGGGGATAGGAGTTACCTCTTTTTTATTTATAAGATGGTTTTGTGTTTTTAGCTTATTAAGAGTTTTTTCATTGGTTATTTAATTTGAGCTAAATCAAGCACTTGTTGTGCGCTCTGTGAAATTGACTGTTTTGAATTATCAATAATACTACCAAATGAAGGTTGGGTTAAACCTTGTGTATATAACTCATCAATACGTGTTAGCTCCCAATCAGTTAACTCTCTATTACCTCGATTGCTTTTTAATTGGCTTAACTGTGTAAAAAGAGTGATTACACAAAATTTGATCCCAGCTGACGTCAGCTTTTCAGTAACAAAACGATAGTCTTCGTCACTTAATGGATACGTAATGATTGAACTGATATTTCTATTATGGAAATTAATGGCAACCGATAGCGCATTTTCGAGATTAATTTTTATGGATTCTTGTAACCCCATCCAATGGATGAATTCACGTAAACTATCTACTTCAATGTGTGCAATAGAATAATCCATTGCAGTAATGTATTTAGCAATGGTCGTTTTACCGGAGTTAATATTACCGTTTAATAGAATGACCATTGGCCGCCTTACATATCTGTTTGATTATTTAATATGAATTACATTAATTCATCTGTCTAAAACTAGGCATTTTGAGAAAATAACAGCTTATGATGCCTTATTAAGTTTGTTATATCCCTAATCATTAAACAACCTATTGCCGTGTAATTAATTGGTTATATTATGTCGAGTATCATGGTTGCCAAAGTCATAACTGATTACATCTAATAAACTATCCAGTAACTATCGTTGTATAATTAATTGGTTATATTTTGTCTTGTATCATGCTTGCCAAAGTCATAACTGATCACATCTGATAAACTATTTAGCACAATATGGCCCAATTGTAACAGCGATTCATCGGGTTGATTAAGATCAGGAATCTGTATCACTTTCATATTTGCCGCAACAGCAGATTTAACCCCATTTGGTGAATCTTCTAGAGCAATACAAAACTCAGGGTTAACACCTAAGGTGGATGCCACCTTTAAATACACTTCTGGATTAGGTTTACTATTTGACACTTGCTCACCACCAATAATTAAATCGAAATAATAAAGAATGCCTGATTGAGTCAGTATCGATTTAGCACTTTCAGTATTGGTAGAAGAGGCTACTGCCATTTGGATACCCATGGAGTCTATATGATCCAGTAACTGTTTTGCCCCTTTTTTAAGGGGGATGGGTTTCTCTTGAGTCAGATCATTATATACACGATCCCAAATCAAAATAAATTCTTCGTGATCCATGATTCCTTCAAATTCATCTTTTAAAATTAAATTAGCAAGTTCCCAATTGGTGCCTATACATTTCATATAAATATAAACCAAATCCCCTAGCTTAAATTTGGCACATGTTGATTCAAAGGCATCCAAAGCTAACTTTTCACTATCCAGTAACAGACCATCCATATCAAAAATTATTAATTTAGAATTCTGCATTGTATTTTCCTATAATGTTTTACACGTATTTTTTGAGTTTGTGGCTGTTATTTAACTAGAAGTTAAACAAATTATACAAGGTGATTTGGGTGGGCTATTTATGGTTTAATTTGACTTTGTATTGAATTTAATCACTTTCTAGAGTCACTACACTATTAAGTGTAATGGTCCCAGGGCTAATTACACAAGCATAAATACCAAAATCCAACCCATATTCACTGTAAATTTCCTTGAGAATTTCAGGTTTATAGTTTAAATCACCTTGCTCTAATGTCACCATTCTACAGCGCTGAGTTTTATGAGTAATTTTAAGTTTTACATCATCAATATTTATGATTTTACCGATTAAATCGTCATCACTTAAATCAGCCGGCAGATCAATTATTATATTTGCCCGAAATCTACGTTCATCTATGTTGCTATTGGGTAACGCCTTTTGCAGTTTTGTTATAGAGCTGCTGGTTAGAATATGAATTGCGCCATCATCAAAATGCGAAATTTCAGCCTCTTTAGTTACGCTCACCACCTGGCCGAGTGTTTGGCTTAACTTGGTATTTAAGTTTTTGTGTTTATGCTTAAGGATCAAACCATCAGGAAACTCAACAGCTACACCATCATCGGTTAATTTACCTATTAATGAAAACAATCCATCAATTTTCCTAAATCGTCGAGTGTTTTTACCGCTTGCAATATTACCTTGTGGATTTGACAACGCATAGAGCCGATCGTTTACCACCCCTCTATCATCCACTTTTAAACGCTCGCACTTAGCACCTTGCAGAGACTTAATAGGATAAAGCCATAACGATTTTATTAATCCTTTATTGATAAAAAAACCTCCTGTTTACCCGTTAATATAAGTGCGAATTCTAGCAGCACTTAAAATTGAGTTTAACGTCACCCTGCAAATGTTGATCGTAATTTAAGACATTCATAAACAAAGAACGTTGCACTACTATTGGCTATGTTTAATATTGTTGTTGCTCATCAAAAATAAGCTGTGAACTATCAACTGCAGATAAAGTTAACTGACCTTCTGATAGTGAAAAAGTGGCTACAGTACTGAGTGCATTTATTATAAATTCAGTTTGTATTAAATAATCATCATTAACCATCAAAGGGCAAGCTATCTCAGTTACAGCCAAGGCCTCAATTTCTAGTTTTTCATTATTGATGACGTAAGTAGATTGAAATGAGTTGCAATCAATACTGCCACTTACTTTATTATCATCTTTTGCGAAAAAGATACGATAAGATGATCCATCTAATACCGTTTTTTTTGTATCGGCTTGAAAACCATATGAACTAAGTTGCCATTGAATATCACTGATATGATTTCCATCTGTTTGGCAGCCGAATAAACTACAGCTCAGCAAAAATACAATTATGAGCAAACGCATATTTTTTCCTTTACAAAATTGAATTGATTACACAGTATTTGTGTTTTGGTTATCTCTATATTATTAAGTTTTGCGAAATATGCTATTTTAAATACACTAGAGCCAACTCAGTATCACTGATACTGATACTGATTGATATTATTCTAAAATATTCAAGTTTGTCTGCTAACTAGAATGGTTAACAAGATTAAACATGACAATTAGTCAGAGCTTTTACCATTCTTGTTTTTTTAATTCATATTCATATTCAAATTAGATTATTCATAGAACTCTCTCGATTTTTTATTGAGATGTGTTGAGAAGAGTATGCACCTCATCTATGAAATAAACACAATAATGGATCTGTTTTTAAGTTTTTCACTTCCTTGACCCATCGCTTTGCTACTTTTTACAGTTAAATTGCTTATTATAGAGAATGATACAAAGCTGATTGATGAGTTATTAAACAACTTTGGCAGATACAGCTTTGGGTTTTATTGTTAATACTGACTTGTTTTAATAATTCTTTATCAAAACTTACACCAGGTTGCATACACCAACAAAGTTTACTTTTGTTATCAGCTGATAAATTACCGCATAGATTAGTTTTAGTACATAACGGGCAGTTTTCAGCTGTAACATTTTTTTGATTGCTCAATTTAAGCGCCTTATTTAATAATGGTTTCACTGATGTTTTAACAAGTTGATAAAAGAAACACGACTCCATCTTTCAGCCTGTTTAGATTTAATTTAACAATACTTCAAAGTCTTTCCTAAACATAATTGAATTCGCCATTAATTTTATTAGATTTTTAAAATACCAAGGTTTTATTATAATCAATTTCAGCTTCTTTTTGGTTAAACGTTATGCTCCCGCCTATTTCCTATTTCCTATTTCCTATTTCCATCACTTACAAATAATGAATTGAGTGAAATACAATATCTAAATTATTGTTTGATAATGATTTCCACATGGCGAATGATCTTACCTTTTGTCCTACGCTACCTCCCTCCTCGCAATTTACACTCCTGAAGATCCCTCGCGTTGGATGGCGGTGAGCCCAATATCTCCGCTCTCCATTTTCTCCTTCATCTTTTTCAGCTCGTCACGCCTGCGTCCGCCATCAGCGGTCGCG
>JALJPK010000029.1:4448-39543 GCA_022968985.1 Pseudomonadales bacterium
CATATTATTGCAATAAATAAAACATTAAACATAACCCAATAAATAAACTAACACCCATAAAAAAAGCCAACCCAAGGGTCGACTTTAATTGTTAATACTAAATTACAGTTTTAAAGTTGTTAAATCACACACTAATTCGTATGCAATTACGCCCTTCGTGTTTGGCTTTATATAATGCGGTATCTGCTGAATCGATAAGGTTTTTAATCCCCGAATATTCTTCTGAACTCGCTAAACCAAAGCTTGCTGTCACTTGCTGATCAATTTGCATATCACTTTGTTCAATTTTTATTCTTAATTTGTCTAATCGAACTAACACATCATCAATGCTTTTTTCTGGCATTAAGATAATGAACTCTTCGCCACCAAATCGAGTCACCGACTCATTACCTTGTGTAAAGTCTCTTAATAATTCACCTAATTGCGACAGCACAATATCGCCTTTTTGATGACCAAATCTATCGTTAATTCGTTTAAAATAATCTATATCAATCATCACAACTGTTAATGGATATAATTTTTTATCTAAACACTCAATCATCTTAGATTTTAAACCTGTTCGATTTAATAACCCAGTTAACTCGTCATGTTTGCTGATTAATTCAAGTTCGGCAGATTTAACTGATAATACATCATTAATTGCAATTAAATTCTGTTCGCTGCTTTTTGTTTTTTTCAAATAAATCAACAAATACGTCATTGTGATAGAGACAAACAAAAAGAATATAACACCCCAAATATAAATGATGTATTCGTAAAGTTCATTTATAGTAATAATCATTGCATCAAATTCTATTTTACTTACGCGCAAACGATGGATACCCAACGACGCTTGTGTACCAGTGGCTAATTCAATGGTTGGAATATTAGTGAGATCAACATGAGTATCAACATTCTTTTTACGCATATCCGAAACCCACCACAACGGAACATTAAGATCCGAAAGGTTAATTTCAATTGGAAACTCTAAATCTTTGCTTTGTAATTCTATTAAGTTGTATTTATAAGTATGTACATTACCTGATTTAGAATAATCAGGGTGATAATTCATTAATACTATTCTAAGAAAATCAGTAGGATGAGGTGATGAATAAGTGCCGTACACTCTCATTTTGTAAAAACTACTTAAATCAATGCCTTTACTAATATAGTTAGTGAAATTTAATTGAGTTAAACAATATGGGTAAGGATGACCTTCTTTAATTTCACAATCAAAACCAGCTGAATTAAATTCATTAATTTTTGCTATATCACTGCTGCCTTTATTAATCTTGTCAGAATAAGTAATAATCGATGAGTCATTTACATCAATTTTAATTGTTTCATAGGCATATTGTGGGTACATGACAATAGAAAGGAGCGTTAAGCTAATTAAAATAATTAATCCTATTATTGAAAAGAGGACTACTTTTGTTGAAATTACATCTTTACTCATGAGGGAGCGACTTCCATTTTTTAAAATTGTGGCAATTCGAACAACTATAATAATAATCATTCATCCATTTAAAAATAAATGCTAAAAGTAAATATGATACCGACACAGTTATTATCCAACTAATACGACAATCTATTATAATCACTGCCAAATATCAACACGGATAATGCTCAATTGTAATTATTTATTAAAAATACTGCATTATTATCATTTTTTTTAATATTATCAGGCACTTATGCCTAATTTGATTGTGATATTTCAACTGTTGTTTTCTTTAATTTTTTATCAGTTAACTTAAGCCTTTTATTATAATGGCATTATTAGTGTCTCAATCATTGTTTCATGTATACTGCTTTGTTTTTTTGAACAGCTAAATATGAGTTTTTCATTACCAAAAGGGTCTGGTGACCAACGTACGTTATTTAATTTATCTGGCAGTGCTCAGGGTTATTTTATTGCTCAAAGTTGTGCCCAAACCACTCAACCAATTTTGGTGATTTGTGAGTCCATTGCACAAGCTCAAGCCTTAGAAGTGCAAACCGCGTTTTATCTTGAGAACAATATCCCATTAAAACAGTTTGTCGACTGGGAAACCCTACCCTACGATCAGTTCTCACCCCATCAAGATATTATCTCAGAGCGTATCGAATTATTAACTTCACTTAATGACAATAAACAACAAATTGTTTTTTGCTCCATCAATACATTACTGAATCGACTCGCTCCTACTTCTTTTATAGATCAACACGCATTTTCACTAAAACTGAATCAAACCTTAGAAGTGAATCATTTTAGAACCAAGTTAGTGCAAGCCGGTTATCAAAGTGTAGAAGCGGTTTATGAACATGGTGACTTTGCTGTACGTGGCGCCATTATTGATGTCTTTCCTATGGGTAGTGACTTACCTGTGCGTATTGAGCGTTTTGATGACGAGATTGAAACGTTACGTTATTTTGACCCTGAAACCCAACGTTCATTAGAAAAAATAACGCAGTTGACTTTATTACCCGGTAAAGAATTTTCATTAACTGAAGAAGCGATTGCTTCATTCAGAAGTCGTTTTCGTGATCAGTTTGATGTTAATAGCAAAGACTGCCCAATGTACCAAGACATTTCACAAGGTGTGGTGCCGGCAGGTATCGAATACTATTTGCCGTTATTTTTTGATCAAACTAGCCACTTTTTTGATTATTTAAGTGATGACTGGCTAATGATTTGTACAGAAAATCTCGAAACAAGTATGGATAAACAATTGGCTGATATTCATCAACGTTATGAAAACCAACGTCATAATGTGATTCACCCTATTTTACCACCTGAGAAATTATTCTTCCAAAAAGATGAATTTTTTAAATTATTAAAACGTTTTGCGCGCTTAAATTTAAGCAGCAAAATTGGTGAAAACAAAGCCGCTTCGGGTAAATACCAAGCCAAAGTTGAAACCAGCCAAAATTTCTACGTTGATAGTAATCACGAACGCCCACTTATTAGTTTTGAAAATCATTATTTAGACAGTCAAAAACGGATGTTGATTTGTGCTGAATCATTGGGTCGACGAGAAATTCTATTAACTTTATTTAAACGCCAAAACCTAAAAATAAAACAAGTTGAGACTTTCCAAGAGTTTTTAGAAGCAAATGAGCCTCTATGTTTAACCGTTGCTCCACTTGATGCGGGTTTAGTTTTACCTGAATTCGAAATTGAAATTGTTTGTGAACCTCAATTATTTGGTGAGTTCATTGTTAAACAACGCCAACGTAAACGCTCTGACAAAAGCCAAAACCCCGATTTAATCGTTAAAAACTTAACTGAGTTAAATATCGGCGCACCGGTTGTGCATTTAGATCATGGTGGCGGACGTTATTTGGGCTGACAGCCATTAGAAATAGACGGCCAAACACAAGAGTTTTTACAATTAGAATACGCCAATGACGCCAAACTATATGTGCCCGTTGGTTTATTGCATTTAATCAGTCGTTATAGCGCAAGCGAAGACGCCAAAACACCATTACATCGATTAGGCACAGAAAAATGGTCGACAGCTAAACGCAAAGCGGCTGAAAAAATCCGTGATACCGCGGCGCAACTGTTGTTAATTTATGCCAAACGCGAAGCGCAAAAAGGGTTTGCATTCACCCCGTGTGACGAAGATTACAATAAATTTTCTCAGGGGTTTGCTTTTGAAGAAACCCCCGATCAAGAAGCCGCGATTAATGCCGTGATTCAAGACATGTGTCGTACACGCCCAATGGATCGATTGGTATGTGGTGATGTAGGGTTTGGTAAAACCGAAGTTGCCATTCGAGCGGCCTTTTTAGCCGCTCAGTCTGGTAAACAAGTGGCCATTTTGGTGCCCACTACGTTACTTGCGCAACAGCATTTTGAAACCTTTTGCGATCGATTTGCTGATTGGCCAGTGAACATAGGGTTATTATCACGTTTTACTACCTCTAAAACCACCAAACAAACCCTGGCAAGTATTACATCAGGCACTATTGATATTGTAATTGGTACACACAAATTATTATCCAGCGACGTTAAATTCAAAGATCTGGGTTTATTGATTATCGATGAAGAACATCGTTTTGGGGTTCAGCAAAAAGAAAAAGTAAAAGCCATGCGTGCTGATGTGGATATTTTGACCTTAACCGCCACCCCTATCCCAAGAACACTACACATGTCGATGTCGGCGATTCGTGATTTATCGATTATCGCAACACCACCTCCTAGACGTTTGTCAGTTAAAACTTTTGTACGTGAATACAACGAAGACATTATTAAAGAATCGATCTTACGTGAAATATTACGTGGTGGTCAGGTGTATTTTTTACACAACTCAGTAAAAGATATTGAAAAAACCCAAAGAAAATTACAAGAATTAATACCCGAGGCCCGAATTGGCATAGGCCATGGCCAAATGAACGAACGTCAGTTAGAACGAGTGATGCAAGACTTCTATCACCGCCGTTTTAACGTTTTACTTTGTACCACTATCATTGAGACAGGTATTGATATTCCCACGGCTAATACGATCATTATTGAACGTGCGGACAAATTTGGTTTAGCGCAGTTACATCAATTACGTGGCCGAGTGGGCAGATCCCATCATCAAGCATATTGTTATATGCTCACACCCAATGAAAAAACATTAAGCAAAGACTCCTTAAAACGTCTAGAAGCCATTGAAGAAGCACAACATTTAGGCGCTGGTTTTACATTAGCCACACACGATTTAGAAATACGAGGCGCCGGTGAATTATTAGGGGATGGGCAATCAGGTCACATTGAAGGCATTGGATTTAGTTTATACATGGAAA
This sequence comes from Pseudomonadales bacterium, assembly GCA_022968985.1. GTDB lineage: Bacteria > Pseudomonadota > Gammaproteobacteria > Pseudomonadales > Natronospirillaceae > Marinicellulosiphila. The sequence continues at coordinate 9,201 of JALJPK010000029.1, forward strand.
TGTTAGAAAAAGCGGTCAAAGCCATTAAAGAAGGTCGCAGTTTTGATATCGATGACATGAATAATCATGGCCCTGAAATCAACTTACGATTAGCTGCCATTATCAATGCCGACTACGTACCCGATATCAATATGCGTTTGAGTTTATACAAACGTATTTCAAGCTGTCAAGACAACAGCGAATTAAGAGATTTACAGATTGAAATGATCGATCGATTCGGTTTATTACCCGATTCATGTAAAAACCTATTTCAACAAACTCAATTAAAACTTAAAATTGAACCATTAGGTATTAAAAAGATCGACATGGGTGACAACGGCGGCAATATAGAGTTTTCCAAAGACACTACAATTGACCCATTTGTAATGGTCAGGTTAATACAATCAATGCCACAAACTTTTAAACTAGTAAAAGGCGATCAACTGAAATTCTTTATAGAAAGTGAAAAAGAGCAACGGTTCGAGCGCTTAGACGAAATACTAAAACTCATAACTAAAAAGCCAAAAAAATGATTAAACTATTTAAATTAACAAAAACAACAAAACTACTTTTCGCAATGATATTATTGCCAGCTATATCTATGGTCAGTTTTGCTGCACAAAATAAAAATTCAGGGCGCTGGTATCAAGTAGAAATGATTGTATTTAAAAATCAAGCGATCAAACAAACTCACCCTGAGTCATTTGAAATCACAATACAACCCTCAAAACCATCCTCATATGAAACATTAATCCCTTCACAAAACAAAGAGATCAGTTTTTTGGAATTAGACTTCAGTTTATTAAGCCAAACAGATTTGGATATTCAACAGCTGATTAACAACGAAAGTTTTACTTACGAACAAGCCGTGCAATTTTTTGGCAGCACACACGATGTCAGTACCTTATTACCTAAACCCTATGTTTTAATTGAATCCGAAAACAACGCTTTAACTCCACATTACAAGAGTTTAAAAAACAGTCGTAATATGCACGTAATCGGCTATCAAGTGTGGCAACAACCCATCTGGGACAAAGCAGTTGCATCGTCAATTGAGTTAAATTTTGGTAAACAATTTAATGGCCAGTATGAAATATCAGGCTGGTTAAATTTAACAATATCCAGATACATCCATGTTAACCCACAGATGTATATCAATAAATTTGAGCAATTAAATGACACTAATTATCAGGCACTGCAGTTTGAATCACCTCTTAGCTATGCTTTAGATAGTAAAGACCTAGATACAAAATCGAAGTTTTCAGCCCCTAATCCTTATCGTTTAGTTTCATCAATCGAAATCAACGAAACGAAAAAAACAGCCAGCAAAAAAGTGCTGTATATTGATCATCCCGAATTAGCGTTTTTGTTTTATTTTACGCCTATAGAAACAGGACTTTAGATCAAGCGAATGCTGTAATTTAAATAATAAAATTGATCAGTTAATAAATAAGAAAAACTAGAAAAACTAGAAAACCAGAATGATTAGAGATCAGCCTTTTTAAATCAAAAAAGGCTGATCTATCCAGTGGACCTTTGTTTTAATTTGCTTAAATAAGTATTTTAACTACACACAAAAGCTTGCCCCACATCGTCTATGTAATTAAATATCTTTTAAAAAATCAAAAAACTTCCCAGCAATACTGCAACAAATACACTACTGATTAAAGTAATAAACTGGACCATTCCGTCTTTTTCAATTAAAGCCAAACCAAATATCATAATTAAAATAGCCGGGGCTATATTTGTTAACGGCAGTGGCACAGCGTTAATTAAACCTAAAATCACAATAACTACCGCATTAATACGTTGTATTAAGTTTGTGTTGGTAAACTGCCATCGAGGCCGTATATAGGTTTCAATGGTTTGAATTTTGGGTACAACCATTTTAAGGGCTTTATTCACTTTGTTGGAAGATAACTGCCTATCTAGAATAACTTTGGGTAATTTAACTTTGTCCATTCCCAAAATCATTTGAGTCCCAATTAAACAAATAATAAAACCAGTAATAACAGATATAAAAGGAATAAAACTAATGATCGTTACAATCACCAGCATAAAACCAAATGAGCGATCACCTAATTGATTTAATATCTGCCTTAAATTAATAAACGGTTTGTGGTTGTTTTTAACTAAATCAAGAATGATTTGAGATGAGCGTATTGGATTATTTAACTCGTTTTCGATAATTTGAGTTGTATTATGTTGTGGTAACATTTTGAGGCAAACCTTGAATCTGATAATCACATGATCACACATAAAACAAACATTACAAAGCCACTTATTTGATCATTTACTCAGCTAGTTTTTTATTCAAATCCATTTTAACGGCCCCTCACAATATAGTCTTGCTACAAAACATAATTTGGGTGTTGTGTTCTGTGTAAATACTTTCAAATTCTATCTTAATCGTTTCTTTTTATATCTTCTTGTTTGGGCAATACCCAAACAAGATAACGGTATAAATATTTTACTAATTAACATAATAAGCAACATTTGAACCAGTATGTTGTGTAATTTTTTAGCAAAACAGTCGTTCTACTACCTTTTAGAAAGCCTTGTGCGGATTAGGGATTCAGTTGTGATATCACTTAGATCCAACCCTGCAATTAACCTTAAAAAATCTTTGGCCTTTAAACTTCAAAAAATGAATAGGATTATTTCTATTTCAAACAAAATGGCTATGCATTAAATTGTTATTGAAGCTATATCACACTTAAGTAGGTTTTATTGCGTTGAAGCTTCTATTACTCCACATTCATCGGTTGAGTATAATAAAATAGCAATCTACAAAATCTGTTTGAATTCAATGAGTTACTCTTACTACAACACAATTTTAAAACATAGCCAAAATATGACTCAAGTCTGAAACATTTATTAAATGCTCGATAGATGTTTTTGTGTTTTTGAAAGATGGAACCTTACCTAATTAGGGTTTATAGATAGTTCCATCATTCCACTTCAAACGTGAATTCAGTTTTAAACAAACAGATTGATATGTTTGTTATTTAATTCAACTTCAGGATTCATCAGGGTTGCTACATATGATTTTAAGATCGCATTTTTTTTACCTAATGACCAAGAGCTGAAATAACTTTGAGAGATTACAAAGTTTTCGCAGTTTGATATCACTAATTTTGATAATAATGAGGTTTGTTTATCTGTTTTTTCAATATAACTATCAATATACAAAGAAATAGCTAACGCGTCTTTTTTCTCAAAACTGAAGATAACAACTGTTTTATTACCTGCAATTGGGAATATATTTAATCCAACTAAATAGTTATTGATATCGTCCATATAGAAAAGTGACGAAACACAAATGGTCGGTTTTTGATTTTCTAAGATAACAATTTTATGGGTAACTTCACTAAAAGCGTCTTTAAGATAATAAGCATCAAGTTTGCCTTTAAATTCAGATATATCGAATGCTTTTATCACCGCAAAGTTTTCATCTAAATTAGATTGACTGGGCTCATCACTCTGGTTTTGTTCTGCTTGAATTTGATACGCGGTCTGCATTTTTATGGCGTTATCCATATTCACATGTAATTGAGTCAAAATTGTACGATAAAAAATCAGAAATAACTGCGCTTCACTCGTTGGATCAAAATCGTTAGAGTCAATTTCATTAAAAATATCAGTATTATGCTGACTGCATAAACCTTGTAGTGGCAACGCTAAAGTACTGGCTACCGGTTTAAACGTAACAACAGGTTTTCTTGCACCGTTATATTTCACTTTCATCATGGTCACATGAGCATTTTTGGCTAATAGATCGAGTGTATTAGTATTTAAATTAGAATGGCTGTTAACCGATTTATTCTCACATAATGATTTAGGGAACAAACATTTTTCAAATGTACCACTTGTTGATTTTGCCATAAAATCTAACATTTCACTTTTTTGTTGATCGTTCATCATCATCGCTTAACATAAAAAAAGGCCATCATAATTGATGGCTTTCTAAAAGTAACTTATTTAACTTCACTTGAATAAACTTAGTTAATTCATATTAAGGAAATTTTCAAAAAACTAATGTATATTGCCCGCAATTTAATGCTTATTACCTAGATAAAGATTATTAATAATTTTATCATAGGCTTACAAGTTATCAATGAAAACAAAATTAACAGCAACAGCAACAGCAACAGCAACAAGGGCATCAAAATGCAAATATTAACGTCAACAGCAAAATTACTGATAACGGGTTTATTGACTGCCGCTTTATTAAGTTCATGTGCAGAAAAGGAAGCTGATACTGAAACACCAGCAATTAATAACCCCGGTAACACTGATACTCAAACTGAAAATGATACACAAGGCATAAACTCTTCAAGTTTATTGTTTGAAACTCAGTTAACCACAGCCGATTATCAACTTGTGATTGATGAGTCAAATTATGCAGATGCTTTTAATTCTTATGCTGAAACATCACAATTAATTAACAGCTCTTTAGATACCCTGAACGAGTTAGTATCCGATCAAAACCCTGACGCTGATCTATTTAACATAGATGCTACTGTAAGTTGCCCCACTTCAGGTACCTTTACTAAACAGTCTCAAAGAGACATTTATGGCAATGGGAGTAAAACAATAAGCACTCAAAACTGTGAGTTTTCATTTGGTTTTTTTGAAGTGACTTCAGCAAGCATCTTTAATAATTATATTGAAACTGGCACTAAAGATATGACATACACAAGTAATGATCGTGTTATCAATACTCAAATTGGATATGCTATTGATACACTTAATGTTAAGAGTTTTGAATGGTTAATAGATGACTCTGACTTTAATCAGTACTTCGTGCGTTTCGATTCAGAATTGGCAGGCAATATTGCTATGTATGGATCAAACAACTCTTACGCATTTCGTAATCCGCTGTATGTTTATGACGAACTTAAACTTGCTTGTACCTACGAAACAAATGTCAATAATGTGCTATTAAAACAAAATGAAGATTGTTTAATCTACTTTGAACTTGATGCTTTAAATAATCATTGGATTAAGTCAGGCGGAAAAGATTCTACATCAGAAGATAATATTATTTATCAATTAACAGTTACTGCCGATGCTAATTTTTCAATAGCGTTAAATTCAGAATTAGATACTTATTTATACGTACTTGATCATGATTTCAATTTGCTTGCTGAGAATGATGATGTTGATGACATGATAACTTCTGGTTTGGGTATTGAACTCACTATTGGATTTTATTACATCACTGCTGCAACCTTCGGTGAACAAATTTCAGGTGATTTTGAATTAATTATTAAATCTGATTTAGAAAATTCGGCAAGCCTGTTGTTATTTCAAGAAGAAATGAGCGAAACACCCCTATATAACATCGATACGATTTCAAATAGTTGGTTAAACTCTGGTGGTGAAGACCCAACTGCATTAGGCAATAGTATTTATGAATTAACAGTGACTCAAGATGCTACTTTTTTAATTAATCTAAATTCTGCTGTTGATAATTATTTATACTTATTAGATGAAAACCTTGAGGTGATAGATGAAAATGACGACTCTAATTATTCGAATGCTGCTTTGAGAGTGGATTTAACTGCTGGCACTTATTACATTACTGCTGCCACCTTAGATGAAAATAAATCGGGTGATTTTGAACTAATAATAAGTTCTGATGTAACAAACTCTGCGAATTTGTCTGTCTATCAATAAGTTAATCAAGTTTTAGTATTTTAATACAAATTCAAAAAACCTTACGACAAACACTGTAAGGTTTTTTTTGCTTTATTAACATCAAAAATGGATGTCACTTTTTCTTTAAAATCCAAAACAACTCATTTACATCAATTACAACTTTTAATTTTTAATTTTTAATTTTTAATTTTTTTGTAACTATAAAACTTAGCAAGTTGTTTTGTACCATCACTATGAACGGAATAAATTATTAATGCGTCACCTTCCAGTTCATTTAAAGTTTGCATAAATGATTGGAATTGTTGTGTAAACAAATACATATTAATTGTATTAGTAAGATCATTATATGATGGTGATTTTATTTTATTGACAAAATACACCACTGCATGAGTGACTACATCACCAAAATAAGGCTTGCCTCGAATTTTTATTTTTGAATAACTATGAGCAATCTCACCCGAACTATTTCCAATTTCAACGGAAAAGCTCTCAATTTTTAAACCATGCACAATCGCTGCATCAGGATCGATCACTGTATTGTCCAAATCTAATATTTTTGAATTATTTTGTATTGTGCTCATTAAACTCTCCCATTTATTCAGATATTATTATCAATTCATTTTAATGGCTCATAATAAACTTCGGCGCTAAAATTACAATTTATTAAATTTTAAGCCCCTTAAAATGGGCAAACCATCACGAATAATACTTATTTGGACACACATAAATACGTCATTATTAATCTTTTAAGTTACCCCACTTATTATGCTGCTGAATTATGTTGGTCTACCTTTAGGTCGTTAAGATAATCCCAATCTTTTGATGTGACAATAAGTGTTGTATTGTCGAATTCATTAGCCTGCTTATTTTCGTATTATTAGGTTTGTTTTTAATTCAATCATGTTATTAAAAACTATTCTTGAACTGCTTTCATTATAACGTCTCTATTATTTTTGAAATAAGCAATATCATCAATATATAACTGCATATGCCCTGCCTCTATATTGGCTTGAAAATCCAGATTGCCATTTGCGGCTTCAACTCTCATATAATTAACAAGGTCTTCTAAGCGTTTTATCATAAAATCGACCAAAGAGCCCCTTTGTGATTTGCTTAATCCATAGTTATGCATAAATACGTTTGCACGTTTAATTTGCCCTTTTAAATCGCTATACGAATCGGGATTATTAGGGTTTGTAAATGGCACCCATCTGTAAATAGCATAAGCAATATCCGACATGATTGGCCCGGGTTTTAACGTATCAAAATCAATAATACCCGATGCTTTATTATTCTGTATTGTTACATTATAAGGCGCAAAATCGCCATGGCACATCACTTCTACAGGCTGTTGAATGGGTAACATCCACTGCTCATGGCCATTTAATTGTTTAATATACATGTGGCCGTATTTATGAAAATTCTTTAGCAGACTAGAGGCTGAAATCAACATGTCATCGCTTAAGAAAAACGACGGTAATGGATAGTTATAAACCTCACCGGGCATAAATGAAACACATTCCAAAGACTCATTTAATGATAATACTTTTGGTACAAACTCTAAGTTTTGAGAGTGCATAAAATTCAAAAAATCATGTACAGCTTTTGTCCAACTATTGCTGGGCCTGAACACCTTGTTATCCATTTTATGGATCTTACCTTCTCGTCCACCTGATAATTCTTCTTTCAATTTATGCTCCTTTTGGGTTTGGTTTGGTTTAAATGAATTGATATACAAAAAGCACTAGATTTGATATTTAATAAATCTCTAAAAATTGGACTTTTTGAATGATTATGGAATAAACCTGCTGATTATATACGAGCTTACACACTGGCTTTAGATATTTATCCTAAACTTAATCATATTAAAACAATAAATAGTCTAAACAGCTTTAGATTACCTTAAAGAAAGTACTGTTTATCTGTAACGACGTGTTTTTTGAGCGTGCGTTATTTAATAGGATTCAACATGCCATCATCTCGCCAGTCTATTTATTATTTAATTATGCTGAACGCTTTTATATTTTCCCTGAGTTTTCAGTTTCATATCCATCAATTACAAGGGTTGGCGTTATATTTCCCACTTAATGCAAACTTCCATTATTGGCAAATAATCACCCATATGTTTATGCATGGCAGTTTAATGCACATTCTATTTAATATGTTTGCATTATACTCTTTTGGTACCCCACTTGAATCATCATGGAAAACCCCTCGTTTTTTACTTTTTTATTTTGTAACTGGAATCGGAGCGGCACTGATTTATAGCGCCGCTAACTATTACCAATTTACAGTCATTTCTGATCAAATAATGGCGTTAGGTTACAGCGCAGAACAAATTCAAAGCATATTAAACAGTGGCCTGGTTGATAACTACTTAGTTAATCGACTCGGTAAAGATACACTATTAGAGTTTATATCAATCTATAACACCCCTGCCATTGGTGCATCTGGGGCTATGTATGGGGTGCTTGTCGCTTTTGCATTCAGCTATCCTAATGCAAAACTGTCCCTTATCTTTTTACCCGTTCCGATCAAAGCAAAATACTTTGTACCTGCCATTATTTGTGGGGATTTATTTTTTGGTGTGACAAAGTATTCAATCGGTAATATTGCGCATTTTGCTCATGTTGGTGGTGCGCTGACTGCTCTTTGTATAATGGTTGGTTATAGAGTTTATAGGAAGAATAATAAACCTAAGTTGCCTGAGTATTAGTGGAGTGGGTTTTGAAATTAAGCTGTGCACTTTATGCTGAGCATAAAAAAGGTCTTTGTTTAGTGACCTTTTGGAATGGTTATTATTAATTAAATATTTTGATTAATAAGACTAAGATATTCAGCTCAATAGTGAGTGTCACTTCTGAGTAAGAGTAATATACTTATATTTGAGAACTTAAATTTAAAGCAACATACAGCCCAATAATTGAATCTTCATTAAATTGCTCTGAAAAATATATACTTTCCCATGAAAAGCCAAATACCGCATTAAATCTTAATAGATCAGTATTGTATTTTTGAGGGTGGTAACCCACTTCTGTGAACCAACCTAAACCATAAGAAATAATATCCGATGTTTCATTTTGGTAATAGATGGTATGCGGTAGGATGAAATTAACACCACCCTCCCATGATCTGAGGGCATCTGAGGTAACATAGTGGGTTGATAGAGATAATTTATCTTGAATGATACCGACTTTTTGTTCTTCACAAAAAAAGTTATTTTGGCATTCATTTTCAGTTTCATATTTAAATAATTTACCATTATCAAAACTATATCCAATTCTTGCTTCTAAACGATGACTCAAATGAACTGCAGCTTTTAAGCTTGTTGTACTTAAAACCCCATTACCACTAGACATGACAATCTTCATATTCCCATTGTTATATCCTGGAGATAATAATGCTAATTTCGATTCAACAATGAAGTAAAAAGGTATTTTGTGATCATGACCAATTGGATCGAATGATAGTGAAAAACTTGAAAACATATAAAATATTATGGCGGTAATAATTTTATTCAACATCAATCATGTCTCCATTTCTTTTTGCAATCTTTAGTTTTTTTTCAGTTTTATCATATACAGCGAAATATTCACGCCATTCGATTTTTTGTTTAATAAATGAACTTGTTCGTTCAATTTCAGTTACTGTATTGGATGTTTTTAAAGCTAAAATTAGATATTCATGGCCACCTTTTGCATTAAATCTTAGATTCATACTTCCAATTGTTATATACGTTTTTCCACTAGGCACTTCAATTAAGAAGTCTTTATTAAAGCTGGGTAACTTAGTGCCATAAACGGAATGATACTGTTGACTATTTATTTCACTAATTATGGGATTCTGAATAGATTTTAATGTGAATTCTTTTGTAGCAATTTCAATTCTATTGACAATATTTGAAAACTCAACTCGATCAATGAAGGATGTTAAAATCACCCGTTCACTAGAAGTTAATTTGTTACCTTCATAATGGTAGTATTTATTAGGAACTATGGTACAGCTCGAAATAAATAATAACATTAAGAGAAAAGTGTACCTCATTGTTTTAAATCACCCCAATAATGTAAAAAGTTATATGAATTTATATTAACATATATCGCTAATTAATATTCAACCTGCGTATTGTAAAACGGTCTTACAAAGACAGCCATACAAATTATATCTAAATGACATTTAAATAATATTAATTCATCATTTACTTAACAAACTATAGTCACAATTATATTAGCGGTAACAATTTTCAACATTCAGGCCACATAACTGTGGCTGTCTTTGAAAGGTTGTTTTAGTAAGACATCCATAGCAATTTAAAGATCATATATACATAAAAAAGGCCAATCTTGTGGGGGCAACCTAGGTTTTACCGTGGATGTCTCAATTAGTTTTACTTAAAAACCCCGACGGATGCCTGAGCTTTTAAGTTTAAGTTTTTAAAAACAACTTTCTATTAAAATTTAATAGAGTATGTGATGGTAATCGGCGGGGTTATATTATCAATGCCTAATTCATCTGTGCTCATATTATTACTATCAATCACAATATCTAAACTTAAGATAGCGTCATCATTTTGAACTTGAATACCAATGGGGATTTCATAACTGTCACGCATTTTTTTATTTAGTTTTCTATCTGCACCCAGTTCAACAATTGTTTTATTGGCGTAACTAAGACCTGTATAAATACCTAAACCATTTTTATCTAAGTTATAACCTACTTGGTAGGTTATTTTATAACCATTTAAATAATGAGGACCACCTTTGGAGTCAAAGTAAAGAGCGCTCAATTGATGGTATGAATTGAAATTTCTTGTATATTTAGCTACCCAACCCACAAATTCAGCTTCGTGATTATTGCTTGCACCGTTTCGGTTCCAATAAAGCACGTTTTCATTATACACCCCAACCCCAAATGAATTTTTCCCATCTAAAAACACACTGTCAGCGGCATTAGCACTTAAAACACAGGTTGAGGTGAATAATAAACCAACTATTAATCGTTTCATATTTACTCCTTTAAAAATCAAAAATTATATTCTTAGTATTGTTTAAAATACTAGACACACATTATAAAGCCACATCGAAGCTTGCTAAAGTTACTCTTTTTAGCTAACACAGAGAGCCATACATAAGCGTACACAGACAGTCATACCAATTCCATCTAAATGACATTTAACTAACTTCAATTCAACATATACTTAACAAACAATAGTCACGGTTATATTAGCGGTAACAACTTTCAACATTCAGGCCACAAAACTGTGGCTGTCTTTGTAAAGTCATTCAATTGGTAATATTGCACACTTTGCTCATATTGGTGGCGCTTTGACAGACTGGTTATTATGTTGGGTTACAAAGTCTATATTAAGAAAAAGCATTTATCATAAACAATTTTTGGACTTCAACTAAACGAAGTGGCTTTAATTAGTTTTACCTGCACCAGTTGTAATGTTTTGACAAATCACACCACTCCATTTATATTAGACACACTTAATCACAGATTAAGCCCTACTTTTAAGTTCAACTATTAAGTCCAACTACAGACAGCCGGCGATGACCGGAATTCTATTGAAAGATTACCTGATCGAACTGCTTAATGATTTAGATTCTATTGAGCAACATCCAAAGTATCACCCTGAAGGTGACGCCCTTTTTCATTCCTTGCAAGTATTCCAATTAAGTTTAATCAAAACTGACGACCCTATTATATGGGCCGCTGCATTATTTCATGATGTCGGTAAAGCTATTAACAGTGCGCAACATGATGACATTGGCTCGAAAATGTTAGAAGGTGTATTACACCCCAGAATCATCTGGTTGATTAAACATCATTTAAATTTAATGAAACACAATAAAAAAACCATTCAAAAATACGCGAACCAAGATCGACTCAAAGACCTTCAATTACTGCGTAAACTCGACGAAACGGGTAGAGATCCATTCGCTCAAGTTATGAGTGTTAATCAAGCTATCAATTTAATCATGCAACACAAAGATCGAATCAAACATATCGATAATTAAGAGTTTAAATAGATCAATCAATTAACTCACCGCTCTACCCTTTATACAAATTGCCTGAAATACAGGCCTTATATTATGAACAAAAAACATATTAAAACGTTATTAATTCAAGAATGCGCCAAGTTAATGTACTTTGAAGGCGTGAAACAATATTACGACGCTAAAAAAATTGCATCTAAACGCATCTGCAATAACTCGATGAAGTACCTACCCAGTAACGGGGAAATATCAGAACAGGTTTATCAGTTATCATTACAAGATAGTGAGTTTGACCACTTTGATACATTATTAAAAATGCGTTTAAAAGCCATAGAGTATATGGAAAAACTCAACACTTTTTCACCCAGACTCATAGGTTCAGTGAGCACAGGTAAAATCAAACAAACTAGCGACATTGATTTGCATGTTTTTTGCGATGAAATTGAATTGTTATTAATGCATTTAAATGACAATAAGATTACGTATGAATTAAAAGAGGTTCTTATACAGTCGGGCAACAAACAAGTGCTGTATCAGCATGTCTATTTATTTGATGCGTTTGATATTGAGCTTTCTGTGTATCCTGAAAACGAACTTCGTGTTACTACAAGAAGTAGTACTGACGGTAAACCCATCAAACGATTGAGCTTAGCCAAAGTCCAGAGTTTGATTGAAGCTGATCATTGGGATGCTTTGTTGAAATTGGAGAATAAGAACGATATTTTTTAACATTGACAAAGAAAGACACTCTTAAATATTAATCAACGAACTGACCCATTATCGTATTACTTTAATCTGTATGTCTTGATTAGATAATCTTGGACTACAAAATATATATTAAGAAAAAGCATTTAACCTATTAACAATTAACACTCACAAAAAAGGCCAATCTGTTTAGGATTGGCCTTGGTGTTACGTTAGGTGTCTTAATTATCTTCTTTAGCTTTTATTGATCAACCCCTTAAATGGTATTCTTCTTCATCTAAATATGACCATGAATCTATGTATTCAAAAAGCGTTTTTTGTCTTGAAATATTCCACGTCTCACGATCCCTGTCATAGGTATATTTATTCTTCTCTTTAAAGTAATCTTTGATATTTAAACTAAATGAATGTTTTTCTTTAATGAAATTTCTTGTATTGCCTTCATCGTCTCTAGCAAACATTAATAGTTCAGTACTTTTACCCATAAATTCAAGCTCAAGGTCGTTCGAGCTTAGTATGTCTTTTTCATAAGTTTCACCAAAACCATCATGAATAGAGTATAGTTGTTTTAGGTCTTTAGGGATTTTCCATTTATTCTTTTTTAATAATTTATTGGGTTTAGGGTTTAAGCTTGGCTCATTCCCAGAAAATATTTCAAATGAATTGATTTCGTCAAAAAGTTGCATGTTAATTAAATAACGAATAACCCATTTTGAATTTATTTTTGATGCATATATGAATCGAATTCTATTCTTAAATTCGGAAATCAACTTGGGTATCTTTGTTGATATAGGTTTAAAAATTTCGTCTATAGCTTCTGGTAATGTAAGATCATTTAAATTACTCCAAGGGTTATCATCTGGGAAGTCACCTAATAAAAAGAGTTCTTGAGATAGATCCGAATAACACATCGCCTTTAAACCTTCGAATCCAAAATTATCAAGAATATAAATTTCAAATTTTTTTCTCTGATTAAAATCTTTATTAGCTAATTCCTTGATGCTTTCCTCAAGGTTTTTAATTTCTTTCATATGAATCCCTCTAAATTTTTATAATTATTTATTCAACACGTATTATTTTTAAAAAACCTACAAAAACATACTTACTCAGACAGCCATACTAATTCTTAGTTAAGGATTTTACATTGGACACCCATATTTAATATCTCCAATTAACATACTATCAATTTCTAGTATGTAATTACTTTCGCTGACTAGTTTTTTTAAGCTCAACTAAGCAATGAGGATTAGCAACTTTAATTCCATTCTCCTCTAAATGTTGCATAAAACCATCTAACGATTTTAATTCAAAAGCCTCTACTGCATTGTTTAATACAAACTTGTCACCATCTTTTAACCAAACTGTTAATCTAAAAAATAACTGTTCGCATTTTAGGTTTTCACCCGTTATTACATCCTCAATTGATTTTGCAATGATACCAATAAAAACTGTATGGATTTTCTCTACAGGTAAACTTATTGTTCTTTTTTTAAACAATGTTCGAGACACTGCAATAACATGATTATCTTTAACTAGTAGCTGGTATTGTTTTATATATTGAAATTTGATCAAGACATAAACTAAAAACATCAAAATGGATGATGTGATGGCCAATAAAATCATTATTGTTACATCATTGATTCTTTCTACAAATAGGACGAGAAACAATAAAAATAATAAACCTATATGATGCGAGTAATAATGAAGCCGACCCCATAAATGCAGTTTAAAGAATTGCAAAAACTCTATCTTTTCAACTTGATAATCTTTCATTTAAACACTTCTAAAAATAGTCAGTTGTACATAATAAAACATACACCCACAAAAAAGCCATCACAAGGATGGCTTTCTATTAGTCTGACGCGGCAAGCCACGACCTACATTTGCGACTGATAATTCAAGGAAGGTTTCCTTCCGCCAGAATTCTCATCAAGCGTTTAATTCTTGTCTCTTTAAGAATTAAACTAATAGAGCTACCCTGCTAAAGACAATAACAAAGTATTCAAACGTTTAACATAAGCAGCTGGATCTTTTAACTGTCCGCCTTCTGCTAATTGCGCTTGTTCAAACAAGATGTGTGACAAGTCGCTTACGCGCTGATCGTCTGACTCTGTGTTTAAACGTATTACTAAAGGATGCTCTGGGTTTAATTCTAACGTTGCCTTAGATTCTGGCATTGCTTGACCTGCTGCTTCCATTATTTTACGCATTTGTGAACCCATGTCGTGTTCAGACAATACTAAACAAGCAGGTGAATCCGTTAAACGGTAGGTTAAACGTACATCTTCTACTTGGTCTTTTAACACTTCTTTTACTTGTTTTAATAAACTTTCGAAGTTTTTGTCGGTTTCTTTTTGATCTTTTTTCTCTTCTTCAGTTTCAAACTTAGTAAGATCTAATTCACCTTTAGCTACGTTTTGGAACGATTTACCGTCATACGTATTCACATAACCCATCATCCATTCGTCTACACGATCAGATAAAATGATAACTTCGATGCCTTTTTTGCGGAATACTTCTAAATGCGGTGAGTTTTTACCCGTAATGAAGTTTTCTGCTGTGATGTAATAAATCTTGTCTTGGCCTTCTTTCATACGATCTGCGTATGCTTTTAAGCTTTGATCTTGTGCTTCTTTGTCTGTATGAGTAGTAGAGAAACGTAACAAGTTTAAGATTTTTTCTTTGTTTGCGTTGTCTTCTGCTGGGCCTTCTTTTAATACTTGACCAAATTCTTTGTAGAATTCTGTGTATTTGGCTTCGTCTTTCTTCGCCATTTTGCTTAACATGTCGATAACACGCTTAGTTAACGCGCCACGCATAGAGTCGATTGTTTTATCCGATTGTAAGATCTCACGAGATACGTTTAATGATAAATCGTTTGAGTCAATTACACCTTTGATAAAACGTAAGTATGTTGGTAAGAACTGCTCAGCTTCGTCCATGATAAATACACGTTGTACATATAGTTTCAGGCCTTTAGCTTGTTCGCGGTTATACATATCAAACGGTGCTTTAGCAGGTACGTATAATAAAGACGTATATTCTAATTTACCTTCTACTTTATTATGGCTCCAAACACTTGCGTCTTGGTAGTCGTGGGAGATATGTTTGTAAAACTCTTGGTATTCTTCGTCTTTAATTTCAGTACGAGATTTAGTCCAAAGTGCAGTTGCTGAGTTTACTGCTTCAAACTCAGTAGGTTTATCAGCTTCAGGCTCTTTCATATTGCCTTCATCATCAAATTCAGGCTGTGATTCTTTTACCATTTCAACAGGAATTGAAATATGGTCAGAATACTTACGTACTAGTGCGCGTAAACGGCTGCCGTCTGCAAATTCTAATTCGTCATCTTTTAAATGCAGGGTAATTTCTGTACCACGGTGTTCTTTAGATACTGTTTCTAAAGTAAATTCACCGTCGCCTTTAGATACCCATTGGATAGCTTCGTCTACTGGTTGACCTGGCTTACGAGTAGTAACACTTACTTCGTTTGCAACGATAAACGATGAGTAGAAACCCACACCAAATTGACCAATAAGCTGAGAGTCTTTTTTCTCATCACCTGTCATTTTGCTTAAAAATTCAGAAGTACCTGATTTAGCGATAGTACCTAAATGCGAAACCACTTCTTCTTTGTTCATACCAATACCCGAATCGGCAATGGTTAATGTTTTTGCGTCTTTATCAAACGTGATCGTTACTTTTAGATCCGGTTGGTTCTCATATAAAGAATCGTCATTTAAGGCTTTAAAACGTAATTTATCTGCCGCATCTGATGCGTTAGATATTAACTCACGTAAGAAGATTTCCTTGTTTGAATACAATGAATGAACCATCAAGTTCAATAATTGTTTTACTTCGGTTTGAAAGCTATGAGTTTCTTTTTGAGTTTCTTGAGTCATGTTGTTGGTCACCTAACATTTCATTAAAAGATTTTTGTGGCTTTAAATAAAGGCACAAATTAATAGTGAAACGATAATGGGGACATCAAAACTAAGTTCAAGCTTTATTTATAGTTTGAATTGATTCTTTATGTGGATACCCTGATAATCCGCCTTTTTTATTAAGGTAAACGTCATGAGTCAGAAAGATGCGGTGTATTGGTTAGCTGAATTAGTCAGCGAGTCTCAAAAGATGATTCAAGATGAATTTGCCGCAATTGACCCAGTTGTGGGTATTAACCGTAAATTACGTAAACAAAACTTCAATTGCGATTTACTCACTATCGACAATAATCGAAACCGCCGTAGAATCACTTTTTTATTAGATGATGCTCTGCCCACTTGCGTGCAATATCAATTGACGTCGATGGATGATGACCCTGGTTTTGATTTCAAAAAAGTGGATAGTGTAAAAGTAACCGTTTTATTTTGTACCAACCTTATGAAAGTGGGTTTGAAGTAACTCCCTCTATTTTATAAAAAAAGAGTCCTTAGTTTTAAATTTAGATTGGCTATGTTTTAAATTGTTGTTGCAGTTATAAATAAGCTTAATATGATATAGAAATATAAAGGTCGTTATTTGAGCCTATTGCTTAATTTTCGAGTGGATTCATGTTATCAACCAAATATCTAGTGAAATCATTTAGTTACGACTGCTGCAATTCAAATTTAAAACACAGCATTGAGATTTATAGTCTTTTTTTAGAGAAAACAGAATGCCAAATGAAGTATCAGAAGCTTGTCAGTTTGAATATATCGTTAAAAAAAGCCAATTCATTACTTATATCTATCCCATAGAAAGTAAAAAAGATGTGCATTTGCATATTAATACTTTAAAAAAACGTTACCCCGATGCTAGGCATATTTGTTATGCATTTTTAGTGGGTAATCACAGTGGTATGGCCGATGACGGAGAACCAAGTGGCACGGCGGGAAAACCGATTTTTTCGATTTTACAATACAATGATCTTGTTAATACGTTAGCGGTAGTTGTGCGTTACTTTGGGGGTATTAAACTTGGAGCTGGGGGATTAATAAGGGCTTATGGTCAGGCTGTGAATCAGTGTTTGGATCAAACTACTTTGATAAAACAAATTCCCAAAACATCGATTAACGTGACATGTGATTTTTCATTAGAGAATAAAATTCGTCATTTTTGCAGCAACGAAGACAATAAAAGTCATGAGATTTTACAATGCCAATACTCAAATGACTTAACGATGACCATCACTTTACCGTCCAGCGAAGTTAACAATACAACTAAACAGTTGATTGAGCTTTGCGCTGGTAACGTTGACGTACTTGTTCTGGAGTAAATTCTAATAAACTGGCTATTTGGTTTTGGGTGTTAATAGCTAATTGGTCACGGGTTTTATTGCTTGGATCAATTTGTTGCCCAAAACTCACATATACATCAATTTGCCCAAAGGCCATCACTGTTAATAAATTATTAAATGTATTTTGCTTTAATTGATATGGAATCACTTCATGAGCGGCTTTTTGATTGCCGTATTTGATACTCATTGGTTGAATATTAGCACCAGAATCAACGGCTATTGAAAATAATCTTGGTCGAAAGGCCATCAATTTATCACCTTTACCTGTTTTACCTTCTGGAAAAAACAAGATGTTTTGTTGAGTATTGACGTAATGGAGCATCTGTTTTTTTAATAACTCTACATCACCTCCTCCACCACGCTGTATAAATAATGTACCCACTTGATGAGCCATCCAGCCAATTAATGGCCATTTTCGTACTTCAGCTTTTGATAAAAAATGGGTCGGTATTACACTGCCTAATACAATAATGTCGATCCAAGACACATGATTGGCGACAACTACTGCGCCTTTGTTATTGATATTGTTAGCGCCTTGATTGTTTTGTTTAACAAACACTTTAAGGTCAATACACCACAAAAATATTTGATACCATATTTTAACAATCATTTGTATGTGTTTACTTTGAATAACATGTATTACACGCAGTAATGTGGTGCTTAATACGATAATAAAACCGATAATTAACAACCACACCACCAAAAATGATTTGTAAGCAATACGCCAAGTGCCCATGATATTTAATAAGTCCAATTATAAAGGGCTATTTTTATACAGTTAGCTTTTTATCGCAATGGCTATATTGTAAATATTGTGTTTTTGTATCTGTAATTGCTTGAATTCAAACCGTTTTTTTCTGTTATTAAGTTTGATTTCTTTTAATGTCTGATACTTAAATCACAACAACATCCAACACCAATCACAATATTTAACCCTTACTCTAATCAGCACATTCAAATCATTGTTTTATTAATACAATTAAAGTGTTTTTATATCAATTTGTTGATTTTCCTAACAAAAAAATTGATCAAAATATGTTCCACGTGGACACTTATTGATCAACATTTACAAAAAAACACATGTAAGTCATTGATTTATATCATTTATTCCATCCACTGGTTATACGTTATTTATACTCAAGTTATCTTTAATTTATCCACAGGGTTATCCATTGCCCCCCTCATAAAACCCAACTAAAGTGCCCACATCCAACCACAACAGTACAAAGGAAACGTTATGTCAGTTGTTCAAATTCGACCTAAATCTACTCAAAATTATTCTATTTTTCGTCGTGGACAGGTCGCAAGAGCGATGTTTGATCGTATAATCAATCATCACAAAACATTACCGATTGAGCTGACTTCAGATGTATTTATCCCTAAAATTGAAAACGCACTTGTGCACTGCCCTGCCAGTTCGTTAGTGGGTAATAACTGGGACGAAATTGTGCAAAAATGCGTTGAATACCTTATAAACTTGCCCAATATCTTCAAAGAAGAAGATCTAAAAATTCGTTTATTTGTTCGATTATTACAACACGAACAATAGACATAGGTTGTTGAGTAGTTAGTTTAATAGTTGATTTATTGCCTTCCATTAAAAATGGCGCCTATTGCTTGCCTATTTTGTGTCGTATAATGTCTTTTTTTACAACACGTTAATTTCCATGAATTTCAGCATTTGTATCACTGCCCATCCACTTGATAGCGCTCAGCGCAACGCCATTGAATATTGCAAAGCCTTAATTTTAAAATCCCAACGTATTTCTCAAATTTTTTTTTATCAAGACGCCGTTTCGCTTGCCTCATCATTATTGGTGCCGGCTCAAGACGAATATGATGCTCAGCAACAATGGATTGAATTAGCTCAATCCAATAATATTGAATTAAAAGTATGTGTTGCTGCAGCCATTCGTCGTGGTATTTTAAATGAAGCCGATTGTAAACGTTATGCGAAACCACAAAGTAATCTACATGATGCTTTTAGTATTGTTGGTCTAGGTGATTTTTTAACAACAATGGATAGCTCGGACAAACAGGTGACATTTGGATGATTTTATTTATAAGCAAAAGTGCACCTTTTGAGATCCATCATAATAAAGAATTACTCGACATGGCATTAGCGGCAGGTGCATTTGATTTAAACTGCAAGTTGTTGTTACAAGGTAATGCAATATTACAATTACGCGAACAACACAGCCAAGTTATTCAACAAAAAGATATTAACAAAACCTTAAGTGCCCTGCCCTTATATGATATTGACCCGATCTATGTGCTCGAACAAGATCTACTAAAATTTGCCATTGATATTAAAAACATCAAACTAAGTATTAATGTAATTAACAAACCCGATCAAACTGCTTTTTTGAATTCGGCGTCTAAGGTGATTCGATTATGATATCTACTGCCAACCATGCGTCAGACATTCCTTTAGAAAGCTTTGAGACATTACATACACTTAAGGGTATATTTCCTGATGCTACAGTGGCTCAATGTATCGAACAATTAACTAAAAATGATGTGTTATTGTTAATGGAATCTGGAGTGAACAATCTATTAATTCCCGAGTTTTTAACAACTCTAACAAAAATTGGACTTCCTGTTTACGCACTGCAAGATGATACCGACGCTCGCAAAATTAATTCTGAATCCATCAAAATGATTTCGCATTTACAATTTGTTGATCTGTCTATATCCAGTCAACGTATTATTAATTGGTTTTAATATGAATATCCAAACAGATCATTTAGGTTTTTTAGAAGATTTAAATACTTGGTATGAGCAGGTTGCCTATTTTCTAGCCCATTTAGAAAATATTAAATTATCCGATCAACACTTTGAAGTGATTTTTGCACTGCGAACGTTTTATCAAACCTTTGATTTGTCACCAGCCATGCGCCCACTTTGTAAGTTTTTAAAAGCCAAAATTGGCGCTGATAAAGCCAGTAGTATCTATTTAATGACATTATTTGGCCAATCTCCCGCCAAAATGGCCGCTAAATTAGCGGGCCTACCTAAACCGGACAACTGTTTATGATTGAATTTAAACATCACGAATATGAAGATGTTGAACACCCGTTTGCACAATACATACGAATTATTGGCAAAGGCAAAAATGGTGCTCGTCATTTAACTCAAATTGAATCCTATGACGC
The DNA here is from genome assembly GCA_022968985.1 of Pseudomonadales bacterium. GTDB lineage: Bacteria > Pseudomonadota > Gammaproteobacteria > Pseudomonadales > Natronospirillaceae > Marinicellulosiphila. Next base: position 29,981 of record JALJPK010000029.1, read on the forward strand.
TATGAAAATGATCATCAACGGGCAGTTACTTGATGAACAGCTCGGTGCGTTTATGATGTTAATGCGCATGAAAGAAGAATCAGCTGAAGAATTGGCGGGGTTTTGCCAAGCGATAAAAGATCAATTTAACAACCAAATAAGTAGCAATTTACACATTCACCCCGACTTTGACTGGCCTTGTTATGCGGGTAAAAAACGTCAATTACCTTGGTACTTATTAGCCGCATTAGCTTTAAGTGATAGCGGCTATAAAATATTTATGCACGGTTTTGATGGGCATACTATTGGGCGAATGTACGCTGAAAAAACACTAAACGCGCTAGGTATTGATACTGCAAAGTCAGTGCAACAAGCACAAACACAATTACAAGAGTCAAACTTTTCATATCTTTGCCTGCGCTATATAAACCCCGCTATGGCTAATGTTATGAATAAACGTAACGTAATGGGCCTTCGTACTCCGGTGCATACTCTTTGTCGTATGATTAACCCATTTAATGCCAAAAATGTATTACAGGGTATATTTCATCCGGCTTATCAAGGTGTACATCAAAAAGCCAATATCTTATTGGGATACCCAAGCGCGTTAGTTTATAAAGGTGAAGGTGGTGAATTTGAACGTAATCCAGAAAGTAAACGTGAAGCGTATTTAGTCAAAGACTCAACTGAACATTCCATTGTATTTGATAAACTTTTAGAACGTCGCTTAGTAAAACCTAAAACATTAGATATAGAAGTATTAAAACGTGTTTGGCGCAGTAATCAGGCAGTGATTGGTGAGCAAGGGTTTGACTATGGTTTGCCCGCTATTATTGGATCAATTGAGTTGGCGTTATCAACCTGTATGTCTCAAGATCACGCCAAAACCAAAGCAGTACAAATCTGGAACAATCGCAACAAAAACAAAATTTAATGTATAGATCGTTTTACCCTTGCCATCGGTCAATCGGCCTTCCATTTACTTCATAAACTTCAATATTATACAGACAGTCAGACTGCCTAAGACTGTCTTGTAATGCTGTTTCCAGCAAATCAATTTGTTCAAACTTACCTTGAATTAAAGGTAATTCAATTGATAAATGGGCGTCTGATTTTTCTAATAATACGCCATCATTTGTTCGCTTAACGCTCATTTTTAATTGCTGAGCCAACGCTTTAATTGCTGATTTTGTTAACGTACCAACCAAAACGGTGCCTGATATTTGAAATTTAGCCATATAACACTAATTAACTCTGAATTTATGGGGTTCATGAATTGCTAAAACGATTGGAAACAGGTACATTTTGCACCAATTTTCAATCACTATTTATTAACTACCAATAACGGAGACATTATGATTCGCCTTAGCACTGTTGCCGCGACAAGCTTACTTTTATTAAGCGCATGCCAATCCACCAAGGATAACATTGACACGGCTGTAGAAATAAAACAGCCTGATACTAAATCAACTTTAAATGAAGTCAATAAAAATATTAATTGCCCAGTTACGTCAATTAAGGACGAAACTGAAGAAGAGCAAGAAATTGATCTACGAGAATATATTGCCCCAACTAATGTAGTGATTGATACAACCGGTTCTGAAGTATTTAAAATGGTGTTTACTAAAACACCGGAAGCATTATGGAGCAAAAAACGTATTATTGGTCAATCGTTACCAGATGAAACGGGTTACCGTTTATGGGATGAGATTGATAATGGCTGTGAATGGGACGATGCTGAGATGTTTAAAATCAACTCTCAAATCAAATTACCTTATGGTCGTAAATTATTATCGGTAGATATTGAAGTTTCCGAAGATCACATAGTGGCCTGGGGTGGCAGTAAAATCATCCAATTCCAAGTTAATGGTAAAGAGCTAGTGCCCGCTACTGATGATAATGGTTTGCCTGTTTTTGAATTATCCTATGGTGATGACGGAAAGGGATTTGTTTTTAACGATTCTGGCCAATATTGGTTTGAAGTACCTAAAGGTATGACTGACATTGCTTTTGTAAATATTATGGCTGCAGGTGCCACTAACTATGATGTAACCATTAAAAATTACACATTTTATGCATGGGAAGAAGAAGATTTACGTAAAGAAAAATATTTATTACACGCCGATCGCCATGGTTATTTACCTGATTTTAATAAACGAATTGTAGTAGAAGCACAAGCATGGATGGACTTAGAATCTTTCCCTATTAATTTACGTTCAAAAACCAATAAAGACAATGTGCAATTAGAAAATATTATTTCAACGCAGGCACATGCTTCATCCGGTCGTCCGTTAACAGTCGTTGATTTTGACCAATTTACAGCTGAAGATTTCTACACAATAATTATGAAGCCGGTTAAATCGATTAAAAAATCAAAATTAACCACTAGTAACTTTAAAATATTCCAACAAGCTGAGCATATAGCAGAATATCGTGACAGTGCTTGGTCTGCATTTTGGTGGTTAACCGATGGTGAACAAGGACCTTATGGTTCAATCCATGAACAAGATTTAGTGGCAAAAGTATTTGAATCAGATAAAACCATGGATGTTCGTGGTGGTTGGTTTGACGCGGGTGATTATGGCAAATACTCAGTTAATGGCGCTTGGTCAACCACATTAGGTTTGATGGCTTATATGTATGAGCCTGACGCTTACGATTTTGCTATTGCAGCTAATGCGGATAAAACTTACCCGGTTGCCAATCATTCTCCACAAAGAGCCGATGCGTTATCTATTTTGAAATACGAGTTAGATTTCCTATTAAAAATGCAAAATGAAACAGGAGCAGTTCATCATAAAACAGCCACTGCTAGCTGGCCGTCGCTTGCTTTAACACCACAAGCTGACAACAATATTAAAACAGTATTACCCGTATCCACTACTGCTTCTGCTGATTTTGCAACCACCATGTTTTTAGCGTCACAAGTGTATTCTCAATCAGAATTAGAATCAGACAAAATACAGGCAACCGTTTATTTAAAAGCGGCATTAGCAGCTTATGATTGGCTTCAAGCCACTCCTGAAATAGTGATGGTACAAGATCGTTATGACAATGTTGAATATGGTGGACCTTATACTGACTCTAAAGATACTGATGAGCGTTTATTAGCGGATATTGCAATGTGGTCGTATACAAAAAATCTTGTATTACATGATTCAATTCAAACTCGTTTAAAAGAAGTAGCCGTATTAGATCGTTTTGGTGACCCGGTACCTGATTGGCGTGAAACCAATTTTATGGCTTTATTTTTATACGCTTTAAATGACAGTGCCGATTTATCAACTCGTTTATTCGTAATTGAACAACTTGAAAAATTTGGTCAACAACAAATAGCTTTACAAGCTAACTCACCTTGGATGATTGGTATAGCAGGTGAAAAAGATCAAATGAACTGGGGTTCAAATGGGATTATTTCAACTGTTGCCCTTGAGCAACTGTGGATTTACAAACTAACAGGTAAACGTGATTATTTGGAATCCGCTTATGATATGAGCCATTGGTTTTTTGGTTTAAATCCTGTATCAATGGATTTCATAACAGGTAAATATTCAGTTCAACCACAATGGCCACATTTCAGACCTTTAACATCTGAAGCCCTTAAAAAACCTTATGGTTTATTAGTAGGCGGACCCAATTCAGTTGAACTTAAAGGTGATACAGCTGCTGCCGTTTTACAAAACTTAGCGCCTATGCGAGTGTATGTGGATCATGAAGATTCTTGGGCAACCAATGAAATTGCAATTAATTGGCAGGTGTCTTTTGCAAGTTACATGACATTGTTAGATCACTATTTACGTAATCGTGATAGGAATTTCTAGTCGATTCGAATAAATAAAAACGCACTTTTATAAGTGCGTTTTTTTTGTTTATTATTTAGTAGGATCCTCTTCTTTTTTAACTTTAATCGTTTTTAACCTGTGAAACTACCAGTGCTCGGTAATAGTCATTTATTATCAGTCACAATCTTTAGGTTAATCTGACCCTAGGCTAATTAGATACTTAATTTTAATTCACCTACATTCAACAAATCACTTCAAACCACATTAATCTAATTTGATTAACACAATTTTAATTTGCCTAGTTAATTACTAATTTAGTGGATTTGTTCGTTTTAGATGAGGATTGATACTTTTAATATTAACTTTGAAACAGTAATAAATCGGGGTCGAAGTTTTTAAAAAATGGGTGTAATAATGCAGGGATTTAACAATAATGATAAGAGCCATTATTTTGAAAATATAATAACTAAATAATTTTTTATTTTTGAAGAAGAGTATCAATATTCCATTGATTAAATATTCGATCTTCTACTCTTTTTATTTTTAAAAATTGCGAATCTAATAATATTAAGAAGTTAAACATGATTTCAATCTCGTCTTCTTGTTTGATTTGTTCAAACTCTAAAACGAATGTTGCTGCTTTTAAACTTTTTACTTTTACAAGCAACTCAAACCCTTTGCCTTCAAAATAATCATCAGTAAACACATAAAGACTTTGTGCACTCACAATTCTGTCTTGAAATTGTAAATTCCAAGTTCTTTGCCATTTAGTTGCACTAAGGCGGCGTTTTGCTGGAACAATTGATTCCATCTCAAGGGGTTTGCATTGTGCCATCATTACAATACCAACTTTTTAAATTAATTGTTAATATGACTGTATTTTTATTAATATATCATTCAAATCTCTAATGTATTAAGAGGTTTGAATGACTGTTATGTTTAGTATGGTTAACATTTCACAATATTGCTAGTATATTTTATTACCAGATTAAAAAAAGTTGCTTGTATCTTCGGTAAAATCTAACTCTATTTCGTCTAAAAGCAAAAAACTGTTTTAAATTAGATTCATTTAGCAACATGTTAAATGGCAATTTTTTGTTGAATCTCAGCCCAGAATTTATCCAATCGTTTATATGAAATGGGATATTGAGTTTTGATTGTTTGTGCAAATAAAGAAATTCGGTACTCCTCCAACATCCAACGAAACCCCTCTAATTCTGGGATAAAACGCTGCTGTTCATTTAACTGGTTTTGCATTTTTTGATATTGCACCCAATATTGATTCAATTGATCGACCCAATTTTGCTCTTTAGATGTGACAGCACTATGACGCTCTAAACGCATTTGACATGCCTTTAAATATCGGGCTAATTGATCAAAATGCTCTACCGGGGTTTGCTGAATAAAATCGGGGTAAATCAAGTGATTAACCTGGGTTTTTACATCAGAGAATACATAGGCTAATGCAAATGACATTTTACCTTTTAAGGTTTTATTGATTTTATGGTGCAGATTTAATATTTCATTCAGTTGTTTGGATAATTTTTGCGCGTGATCATCTAAATTATTTTTAACATTTAACAAAATGCTTTGATACGCCTTTTGATCATAAGCCATACCCACCTCTTGCATATTGGCGGCACGTTGCAAACTTGCCATTAATATATCATCACTTAATTGCTTGGCTTGACCAAATGGCGCGTAATATAACGCTGTTTGTTTCCATTTTGGTAATGCATTAATAATCGCTTTATGCATCGAAACTGTGTCATGTTTTAACAGTAATAAAATTGACTGTTTATGCTGGTTTTGAGCATGGAATTTATCGCCTAATGCCTGTAAATGCAGGGTTTGTTTCTCTACCACTAACGCTTGATAACGTTTAATTTGAATACCAGCATGATTAACCATTATTTCAGATTTGATCGTTTCATTTGGAAACGAAAATGCCATGGACTTATTTTGATGGCCAAACTGTTTGGTTTTAGCTGAAGGCTGTTGTATTGCTAGGTTTTTGAATTTAGCAATAAGTGTATCCAGGTCGTCACCTTTTGCTAAACTTTTACCCTCTTCATCAACCACATTGATATTAAAACGATGATGTTGTTCTAACTTATCGTTCTGCCATTGATCCGGTTCAATTAAAAACCCCGATTTATAACGCACTTTTTCGGCTAATTGTGAGGTTAGAGATTGAGATTTATCTGGATTGGAATTTAGAAACTCTTGCACAAAATCTGGTACTGGAACAAATAATTTCCTTAAGTTTTTAGGTAATGCTTTAATTAAAGCCACACATTTTTCTTTTACTAGTCCCGGAACCAACCACTCTAAAGCCTGACGATTTAGCTGAGTTAATACGGCACTTGGAACGGTGATAGTCACCCCATCGTATTTTTGACCAGGTGAAAACGCGTATTCAAGAGGCAACGTCATATGGTTGTATTGTAAGTGGTCAGGGTAATCAAACTCGGTAATACCATGTTCAGACTGAGCAGTTAATATTTTTTGAGTTAAACGGATATGTTCTTCATTTACTTTGTTTTTTATCCATTTATGGAAACTGATGCCATTATTGATATCTTCAGGTAATTTTTGATCATAAAAATCAAATAACCACTGATCATCCACTAATATATCGCGTTTTCGAGCTTTTGCTTCTAATGCTTCAACCAACTCTATTTGTTCTATATTGTGTTTAATAATTTTACAATTAGACTCAAACTGTTGCTCAACTAAACCCTGCCTAATAAAAATTTCACGACTGATTTTTGCATCGATTTTGTTGTATTGTACTTTACGATTGGCAACAATAATTAAACCAAATAACGTGACTTTGGCCGAAGCTAATACTTGAGACTGTTTTTTTGACCAATGGGGTTCACTGTATTGAATATTCACTAAATCTTTTGCTAACGGTTCAATCCACTTAGGGTCAATTTTAGCCACTAATCTTGCATACAGCTGATTAGTTTCCATCAACTGCCCCGCTACAATCCACTTATGATTACGCTTTTTAGTGAGGGTTGATGGGTGAATCATACATAAACGATTTCGAGCGGCCATGAATTGATTTTTTTCATAAAACGTGGCGCACTGAGATAAATAACCGGTTAATAATGATTGATGTACAACATCATAACTAGCAGCTGAATCATTTTTCTTCCAACCCATGGATTTAAAACTTGATAATAATTGATGATGGATATCTCTCCATTCACGCATTCTTAAATAATGTAAGAAGTGTTTTTTACAGTATTTGCGTAACTGATTCTGGCTTAACTCTTGGCGTTGTTGCTCAAAACGATTCCACAAATTAACAAACGAAATAAAATCCGAATCTGGATCTGCATCTAACATATGCGCTTGTTTAGAGACTTCTTTTTTGTCTTGCGGAAATTCTCTTGGATCTTGAATCGAAAGTCCTGCAACTATGATACTGATTTCATTTAAACAATTATTCTTTTGCGCTTGAATTAAAATACGCGCAAGTCTTGGGTCAATCGGTAATTTACTTAACGTATGCCCTATTTGGGTGACTTGGAGTGATTGGGTTACGGCCCCTAATTCAAATAATAATCGGTAACCATCTCTAATTAATCTAGAATCGGGTGCTTGTAGAAAATCAAACGCTTCAATGTCACCTAATTTTAAATGATGGGTTTGTAATATAACTGCGGCTAAGTTAGTTCTTAATATTTCTGGTTCAGTAAATTCATCACGCGCATTAAATGAATCTTCATCATAAAGACGTACACACAACCCTGGCGCAATACGACCACAACGACCGGCACGTTGATTGGCACTGGCTCGTGAGATATCTTCTATAGGCAATTGTTGTACTTTGCTTTTAATAGAATAACGTGACATTCGTACTAAACCAGAGTCAATCACATAATGAATACCCGGTACTGTTAACGATGTTTCAGCTACGTTAGTAGACAATACAATACGTCTTGAGCCATTTGGCTTAAATATTTTTTGTTGTTCTGACTGACTTAATCTTGCATACAGCGGTAGGACATCAATTCCTTTTAATTGTGATTTTCTAAGTAGTTCACTGGCCTCACGAATCTCTCGTTCACCAGGTAAAAACACCAAAAAGCTGCCGCCTTTTTGTAATGTCTCACCTTTTCGTTCTTTGTCAAACACATATTGAACGGCACTTAATATTTGATCGGATAAGTTGCCATCAAAATGTTCACAATAATCAATATCGACAGGAAAACTACGCCCAGACACTTCAACAGTAGGGGCATTATTAAAGTGTTTTGAAAAACGCTGAACGTCGATGGTTGCAGAAGTAATAATGATTTTTAAATCAGGGCGTTTTGGTAATACATGTTTGATAAATCCTAAAATAAAATCAATATTTAGACTGCGCTCATGTGCTTCGTCAATAATAATACAGTCGTATTGATTTAAAAAACGATCGTATTGGAACTCACTTAATAAAATGCCGTCTGTCATTAATTTAATAAGTGTATGATCATCAGTTTTATCTGAAAATCTCACTTGAGAACCTACTTGCTGACCAAATTCAACGTTTAATTCTTCACACAAACGCAGCGCCACGTTATGTGCTGCGATTCTTCTTGGTTGAGTGTGCCCTATTCTCCCTTTTATACCCAACCCTGCTTCTAAGCACATTTTGGGGATCTGAGTAGTTTTACCTGAGCCCGTTTCTCCCGCAATGATAACCACTTGATTATTTTTAATTAATTCAATGATTTCATCTCTACGCGCACTGACAGGTAAGTCTTCGTTGTATTGTATTTTGGGAATGTTTTTTTGTTTTTGAGCCACTATTTCTAATGAACGTTCGAAACGATCAACAAAAATTTGTGTAGGTTCATCTAATTTTTTAGCTTGTTGGGTCAGCCAAAACTGGTCTTGTTTTAAGCAGCGAGATATCGCTAACTCTAATTGTTTGTCTAATATCATAAAAACTTAAATTAACGTTCGATTAAATAACGAGGGCGGGATTTTAAAGACAGATTAAGCACATGAATAACGCGCTCTGGGTAACCCATTTGTACTGATGGTCTTACAAATGGGTTATTCTGGTTTGCCCAGCCTTGGAAGTAGAAGTCATTATATTGATAACTTCTCGCATTGGAAAATAATTCAATAGCGGTTAGTTCTTTCGCCATTAATGTCTGGATTTGTGAAAGAATATCAACTTGATCGCTTGTATCACTTAATTGATATTGTTTAATAAGAGTATTGATGGGATGTGAACTGTCTTGTGCCACAACAGATGTTAACGGTCGTGATTTTTTTTGTACTTGATTAGCAATATAATTCTCAACTTGAGTGATACCCAAAGTTTCGTTATCAAAACCATTAATATACGCAGGATAATTACCTTGTTTAACGATTGAGGCCCACTTAGTTTGCACCGCCGATTTTATTCTTACGTTAATTCCAATATCTTGTAAATCTTCTACCACAGCTATTAATACGTTAACTAAGTCGGTACGCTCAGATGAAATTGCGATATGGAAAGCCAATCTAGTTCCGTCTGGGTTTTCTCTAAAGCCATCACCGTTTCGATCGATAAACCCTGCTTTTTTAAGTATTTTCTTTGCTTGCACAGGCCTATATTTCATTAAATATTCATACTCACCCAACTGGGCATTTCCCTGCCAATTTGCAAAAATAGGTAACGTTGTTTCAAACGTTTCGTTGGAGCTGATACTTAATTGGGATACCTGTAATAAATAATCACGATCAATGGCTAAACTCAGTGCTTTTCTAAATTCAAAATTATTAAAGGGATGGATTTTAGTATCCAATACG
>JALJPK010000029.1:39553-43511 GCA_022968985.1 Pseudomonadales bacterium
GATCTTCTTGCATCTTAAACCACAAAATTTAATTTTGGTTTAAGATGCAAGAAGATCGTCACGCCCCCGTTTTGAAAATGATTGTTTTCATTTTTATCAGTAAAATTTTTCTGAATATTAGCAATGACCGCATTCATCCAATCAATTTTACCGTCAGCGGCTTTAATAATGGCTTGTTCATGGCTTTTAATTTGTGGAAACTGCATACAATCGATATATGGTTTGCGTTCAGACCAATATTTAGAGTTACGACAAAGTTTTATCACCTTTTTATTAAATATTCTTACATCCGTAAATGGCCCAGTCCCTACAGGGTTACGATTACTAAATTGACCTGGATGTATAACTTTATACCAAATGTGTTCTGGTACTATGTACATCTTACCTATTTGTTCGTGTGCTAAATGATCCACTGTTTTAAATGTAAACTTAACTGAATAGTCAGAAAGTTTAATCACTTCTAATAAATTTCCACTACCTCCATTTGAGTTATACCATCCAATTGATTGAGATAAATCAGGGTGCTTTTTTAATAAACTTGCTGTAAAAACAACATCATCGGCATTAAATACTTCACCATCTGAAAAGGTGACATTTTCACGTAATGTAAAAGTGAGTTCTTTGGCATTTTGTGACCATCTGTAATGCGTCGCTAATCTTGGGTAATCTTTTTGTGGATTTAATGGGTTAAATATCCATAGAGGCTCGTAAATAAAATCCCGAGCATAATGTGCACCTGACGAAAGTTCATATGGATTAAAATTATTTTGATGTTCGATGGAATAAAATGGAACGGCTGTTAACGTGCCTCCACGAAATGGTTCACGTGCGATAAGCTCAATCGATGTCATTAACATTATGAACATCAACAAACCTAACCGACTTTTAAACATCATCACTTTTAATCCATATATATTCATAATTAATGAACAAAATCACTTCGAGTATTATGAATTTGTTCTAAAATTTCTTGTTCTTGGATATTAGTGATGGTTTCAATCGCGCTGTTAAACATCGCTTTGGCTATCTCCACTTGATGCTGTTTGATCTTAAGATCTTTGTTTGAGAACTTAACCACCATTAACGGCTCCTTATCATTTTGTGAATCTTGCAGTGCAATATCACCTGATTCAAGTTGAACAATTTCCCAAACATCACTCATAGTACTGCCTTAGTATTGGATTAATAAAGTGTGGCACAATTAGATGAATTATTGCTGAACACTCATTTCTCTTATTGATTGTATTAACTTTTTAAGTTCTGAAAATATTTCATGCTCAGTATTAACCGTTGTAAAAATCGAATGAGAGATATCTTTGATATTGTCATCCAATTGATATTCTAATATTTTATTAATAAAACTATTCTCATCTGAATCTATTAAATTTTGAATTATTTTTATTTCAGCCATATCTTGTGATTGATCAAGCAAATTATTTAGGCATTGATTAATACAATGGTCACCATTGAGATTACTGAGTTTATATATGTACCCAACTTCAAATATTAAAGTGTGTAAAAGTTGTTTAAATTGCGCATAAAGTATTTGTTTTACATACATCTGGTCATACTTTAATGATTTAAGCTGAAAGTCATCTAGTAATTGTTTTGTAAAATGTAATTGAGCATTTGTAATAGATGTTGGGTTCATATCAATAGTTCAACCTAAAACCAACATTAAATGTATTATCAATATCTTGTACACCCACTGTAGAATCACTAAAAGTGGCGGAAATATGGTTGTAGCCTACAAAAATACGCGCTCTATTATGAATACGGTAATTTAACCTAGCAACCAATTCATGCATAGATTTTGTTTTATTAAACGTCATCATCATGGGTGAATAATAAAAAAGCCCCTCTAAACCAAAACCAGAGAAACCCGTAGGTCGATATCTAAAAAAACCACCTAAGCCAACTGAAAAAGCAGACTCTTCAATGTGATACACGTACCCTTTTAGTCCAATTGCACCTATTAACTCTCGATTTAATGAAGTTTGATCCACCACATTAAATGAAGTTGAAATTAAATATGAACCATTTGGTTTGTTATAAATACCACCAACAGTAAAATGAATTTCACTATCAACTCGAATAGCATCATGTTCAAAACGCAAAGCTTGCTGAGAAACACTTAAATCAATACTGCCTCCTGCAAGACTTAATTGAGTTAGGCTCATAAACATAAAATATATAATAATTTTTTTAAACATGACCATTCTCCATTGTAATACGCTTATTCTAGCGTCATTGCGCTCTTTATGTCACCTTTACGTTAAGAAAATATGACAAGAATACGTCCTTTTTATGTCGTTATCTTAATTAATGTAACTTTAAGTAAGTAAACTATGGGTAATTACGTTCATAACAATCTAAATAAACAACTACCTTTACAATACAGGCCGTTGTTTTAATTAACTTTTGTTAGCCATCTGACCTAGGCCGATTACCTATCACCCTTTACAAAAGTACACATAATTCCACCATAGACATCAAGACTTATAGCGTATATTTGATATTATTCAAGTCAGGTTATTAACAATTTTATTATAAAAACTGACTTTTTATTCTTATTATACAAATTATATCGAGGTGTTTATGCAACGCGACCTACCAGATTTTGATACATTAATGAAAATGGCAATAAACGCTCCGGAACAATTAGATGCTCTTCGCAAAGAAATGGCGGAAGAAATCATTAATGATGCTAAGCCCGAACACCAGCAACGCTTAAAAGGTCTTCAATTCACTATTAATCTAGAAATTGAACGATCACCTAATGCTTATGTAAGTTGCATGAAAATTTCGTCATTGATGCACGATTCTATGCTTCGATTACGTTCATTTTTCGATGAAAATGGTGTAATACAAGATATCACCGAGCAACCAAAAACTTCCGCTAAAGTCATTTGCTTCGAACAATCTAAAAGTAAACTTAGGGCGTAAATCAATTTGACCCATACTGGTAATACAAGTATCTTGATCTAAATCTATTCTAAAAGGTTTTATCCAAGATGAATTTTTGTAGCCAGTGCGGCGCTCCTACACATTTAATTATCCCTTCTGATGATCACATTCAACGTCAAGTGTGCACTCAATGTGACACTATTTTTTATCAAAACCCCAAAATCATTGTTTGCAGCATTCCAATGTATGACAATAAAATTCTTTTGTGTAGAAGAGGGATAGAGCCTCGTTTTGGCTTTTGGACACTACCTGGTGGTTTTATGGAAAATGGAGAAACTTGTGAACAAGCAGCTTTACGTGAAAGTGAAGAAGAAGCAAAAATTGATATCACAATCGACAAAATTGCCAGCATAATATGCATCCCTAATTTTGACCAAGTTCATATTTTTTATTTAGCCAAGCTTCTTGAGCCTAAATGGGAAACAACGGTAGAAAGCACCGAGATAAAGTTATTTGATATAGATGACATTCCTTGGGATGATTTAGCCTTTAGAACCGTCAAACAATGTTTACAACATATAGAACGCCATCAAGATAATCTTGGTAAAATGCCATTATTAGACAGTTCTATTAGCTCCTAACCTTTTATTTCCACTTTACTAATACTTTTGGTATATAGCTGACCAAAAGTATATTGTTTATATTTACTTCATTAAATAAATATAAAGGTAAAGACTATGTTTTTAGATGAAGTAATTTTATCGGGTATTATTATTGTAGGGGCATTTATTGGCTTGAGCGTATATTGGATTAATTTTGTATATAAGAATATCAAAAAAGATACAAAAGACCATACTGATCTAATTTAATTTAATTTAATATTCAGGATAAAAAAAAGGCGCTCAAAGCCACTGCTGTCCCACAGTTTTAATCAAAGGATCAGCCTCATCTGAGGTTGCCCCTTTTTATTATCGCGTGGACTAGGATTGAGAATAGATTTCAGTGTTTTTCTTTCGAATATATTCATCTGAATGACTCTCAATATTCTCTG
>JALJPK010000003.1 GCA_022968985.1 Pseudomonadales bacterium
CACCTTCCGACTCTTCTGCGATTTTTTGGTCAAATAATGCTTTTACTACAGGTGCTAAATCATCGTTGTATGCACTTTCGCCGCGAACGTCTTCATTTTTTAAGGTGACGTTTAATATTGCGTATATTTCTTCTGAATGCGCTAATGACAAGTTTCTAAATGTTTGCCATAACTTAAGAATCTCAGTATCACCAGATTGTAATTTAACAACATAGTCACGCGCTTTATTAGCAAAAGCTTCATCATCATCAAAGTGTTTTTTAGATTGAATGTAAAACGCTTCTAAATCTTTTAATTCGATGTTGTTATTGTCTTGTAGGCTTTCTTCTAATTCGGCGATTAACATACCAAATTGTGTGCCCCAATCACCTACATGATTTTGACGAACCACATTGTGGCCTAAAAACGATAATACACGCGCTAAGCTGTCACCAATAATTGTCGAACGTAAATGGCCAACATGCATTTCTTTGGCTAGGTTTGGTGATGAATAATCCAACACAGCAGTTTGTACGTTAGGTGTAGTATCAATACCTAAACGATCAGATTGCGCATTTTGTTTTAATGTTTGGCTTAAAAATTCGGGTTTTAAATGGATGTTTATAAATCCAGGGCCAGCGATTTCTAATTTCTCGACCATTGTTGATAGTGTTTCATCAGTTTGTAATTGATCTAACCAGGTTTGTGCAAACTCACGTGGATTTTGTTTTTTAGATTTTGCCACCGCCATCGCGCCGTTTGCTTGGTAATGACCAAAGGCAGCTTTTTTGCTGACACTGATGTTAGGCGAAAAATTAGAAGGTACGTCTAATGCAGAAAATGCATCAGTGAAGATAAGATTTAATTGCTGGCGGATATTCATAGAATTTCGGTAGTTTTAAAAAAAGCGTATTGTAGCAAGTGGCTTCATATCGATAAAGCCCTCTGAGTTATTAAGCGTAATTGTTAGGGTGAAGATAGTGTTTGAATGACAAAAAATTCAAATTTTTTGCTTAAAACCCAGTCCATACAAAATCGACCGGATTGTTCGATCGTTAAATTATCAGCTGCATTTTTTGCTTCTTGATCTAAATGATAATAAATCCGTGCAGGATGGCGGCTGACAGCTAGAAGTGATTCTGATTTTTCGTAGTATTGTCTGGCGATTTCAAATTGTGTTTCGTTCTGAAACGCTTTTGCGGTGCAGCGTAATAAGGCGTATTTTCTGAATTCGTCATAACTCCAACTGTCTTCAATGGCTGAGTAATCTAATGAAGTGCAACTTTGAATTATCATTATTGCACTCACAAGGAGTTTGAATTTAAGCATAGACACACCCCTGACTTGAGAGCTTATGTTTGGCACAGTACGTAATCAAGTCAACGGCAAACAGGGGTAAAATATTAATGCATTTTTCCGTTTAGTCGATCCGCCATTACTTTGTAGTTTTCAACGGCTGCTAGGTCAAAAAATAAGTCTTTACCTTGTTTGTTGCTAGGAATTAACTTTTCTCGTGCGTAGCGCTTTAAAGTGATTTCAGATACATCTAAATATAATGCAGCTTGTGTGATACTAAGAGGTTGTTCTGTTTGTGACATAATAGCTCCTGGTTTCAAGGATAAAAGGTAGGTGTTTAAAAGCATAGCAAAGGCGGGGAGGTTTATAGTTTAGAGTTTAAATTAAACTAGAATTTGTAAGAAGAGTGACTGATGTCAATGTAGAAAAAAATAAAATTGATTGTAAATGTTATTAAGATCTTGAAATAGGTAATTAACTTCTGAAAAAACTGAAATGTAAGTATATATTTTAATGTGTGTAGATAATAAAAAGCCCCGACTAGCGAGGCTTTTTAATGGAATTAGTCGCGATTAGTTACAACCGATTCTGTCGGTACTGACAACTAAGTCATCAAACCATATATCCGTTATACCAGAAACAAAGTTAAATGATCTCCAACCAAAGGTAACATAGTCTGTGGCTTCATCGAAAAAGCCGGTTTCAGCGCCATTTGACCAGTGATTGGCTTGTGTTGCTGCAAATACTTCCTCGTCATTTAACCAGCCATACATATGATCAAACGTTGAATCTTTAACAACTGCATATTCAAAACAAGTCCATTCATTAGCAAAAATGGTATGAGTTGGTTTTGCTGTAGTGGAGGAATCATGATTTTTAGTTTGGAAGCCACCTATAATATTTTGTAACCAAGTGCCGTATCTAATATCTTTATTTGTATCATCAAACCAAATAGGTCCACTTCCATTTTGCTGTCTTTCTTCAGATAATGCAGACCAATGAACGTGTTCACTAAATCCACCTTCAATAGCGCCACCAATATTAATAGTAGTAAACATGTAGCCTCGAACGTAAATCGCGTCAGGGTTTGAAGATTTATCTATTTTTTGATAGATAAAGTTTGGCACACCTTCTTGACCAATTTTCATATGAAGTGAAGCTTGGCCATTTTTCTTGACTGTTTTATCAACAAGGGCGAATGTAGCATCAGTTTTAGAGTTGCCAGTATTAATTTGTCCATGACCTAACCAAGTTCCCCAGTCGCTGGATAAACTAAATTCAGCAGTGTCTTCAAAATCATCAAATATAAGAATGGTGCCGTTACCTAATCCGCCATCACCGCCTAAAGTAGCAGCAATCATGTCGATTAAATCTTCCCAGTCTTGTTTATTGCCAAGTAACTTATCACCTTTATTATGAGTAAAAGGTGAGGTGTTACTTGGTGTGTATTTTATTTCATCTACTTTGGTTGCAATATTTTGTTGTATATAAGTGATAATGCCAGCTTCTACGTCTGTAGGAGTACTAGAGTCGAACTTTAGTGGTTTGTTTTTTGATGAGATGTGACAATCAATACAAGTTTCACTAACTATGTTTGTGGACACACTTTCTAATAAATCACTATAAGTTGAATCTACAATGTTGATTGTTTGTTCAATCGATTCAGTAGTGCTACCGCTTATTAAAGTTAAAGTGATTGATTTGTCACCAGCAGTAGTAAATGTATAACTAGCATTTGCACCTGATGTGGTATCAATAAATTCACCATCAAAATCCCATTCGTAGGTGAATGCTGCTGATCCAGTTGAATCACTTGCGTCAACAGTTACTATCATATTGTCTTCTGATAAATCAAAATTAGGAGTTAAGATAGGTGCTGGTTCACTTAATGAATCGTCACAGCCAATTCGTTCGTTAGAGGCGATAACATCATCAAAATAAAGTTCGTTGTCGTAAGTACCAAAGTTGCCCCAACCTAATTGAACTCCACCAAAGAATCCATCTAACCAGTTTGCTCTTGCGGTTCCATTTTTCCAATCTGACTGATCATTAATTTCTGTTATTAACTCTTCGTCTAACCAAGTTTTTAAAATTGGTGAAGCACCGTCATTTAAGAATGCAGTTTCAACACAGTACCATGTGCCAGCTTCCATTCTAGGTGTTTCAATTGCACCATACCAATACTCATCTTTAGGAACAATATCGTCTGCACCATATTCATTTGCACCTAATGCACCTTTAATTTCACCAATACGCATTTCGGCACTGTGGCTTAATCCCAGTGACATAAAATGATTGTGATTAGGTTGTCCACCTGACGGGATAGTTGCTCTGTTGCCAATGAAATTTGTAGTTGCGTAAATATAATAACGAACAAATACACGCTCAACGCCGCCCACTTTAGATAAGTCTAAAGGCATAATTGAATAGTTTTGAGAGCTAGATAAGTTATTACCATTTACATAAAGTGCGTTACCAGGACGATCTGGTGCATCATTTACTACTTTAATAGTACTTGCATACTGCGTTGCATTTGGTGCCAATTGAATATTGTAACCAATATTTACGCCCCAGCCATCTGGGTTCTCACCCACAGTTTGTGATTCATAATTTTCTTCAAAAATAATGGTGCCGTTATCATTAACGGGTTTGGTTAATGTTGTTGATTGAGTGATGCTGTCGGGTAAACCATTAGAATCAGTTACTGTTAATTTAATAGAAATTGAACCAGCCATGGCATATGTGTAATTCCAAGTTTTGCCAGTTTCTGTTGCTATTAAGGCGCCGTTAGAGTTAAAAAATTCCCATACAAAATCAGTTAATTCTTTATCGTCAGTAGATGTTTGGGCGTCAACACTAACTGTTAAGCCTGATGGGTTGATAGTGAAATTTGCTGTTGGTGGAGTGTTATCAGTTACAACGGATTCAACTATTATTATTTCTGTAGCACTTGTTGTTTGATTGCTAATATCCGAAACAGTTAATGTAGCAGTGTAAGTGTCGCCAGTGTCGTAGGTATGAGTTGTTGAAATACCTGATTCTATTGCTGATCCATCTCCAAAATCCCATTCATATGAAACAATACCAATATCGTCGTTTGAAGCACTTGCATCAAAAGTGATGTATAAAGGAGCATCACCAGATGTTGTATCTGTGGTAAATGAAGCAAATGGAGGGGAATCCACTCCTTCTTGAGTGGCAATAATTATCAATGTAGTTGTATGTGATGCATTATTTGAATCCGTTACTTTTAACGTAACACTGTAGTTGCCAGCAGTTGTAAATGTATGGTTTGGGTTTTCAAACTCTGAAGTAGTGCCGTCGTCAAAATCCCATAAATAAGATAATGTTTGATCTTCGTTGTCTGAAGATTCAGAGCCATTAAAAATTATTGATAGTGGAGCATCCCCTATAGAGATGTTTGCAGTTGCAACCGCAACAGGATTTTGATTGGATGTTGTGGAATTAAAAATAAGCTCTTTTGAAACTTCGTCTTTTTTACCTTCAACATCTGTTGTTTCTAACGTAACAATATAAGTGCCAACATAATTTGAAGCATCAAAAGTAGATCCTGTTGCTTCTGGTACTTTTACACCGTTTATATACCACTGATAAAATAATGTATTCGAATCATCTGTTGATGTTGCTACTAAAGTATTACCAGAAGTTGACATGAAACTGGAAACGGGTTTTTCATTTGAACCTGAAATACCTGAACCATCATTTGGTTTTGTATCACAACCAAATAATAATGTTGTTGTTAGTATGGCCGTTAGCGATTTATTAAACATGCTCGGATCCTATCAGAAGGGTTAAAAGTAAGCAGATTTTACCAGCGCCCCCTGTGAAGTCCTATTACAAATTGTAAATATGTGAATTGGCACTGTATCAATTATGTAAAAATCAAACACGTGTCAAAACATTATCAATTAACATTTAATAAATTGCTAAGAAATGTGATTTTGAGTTTAAGGAGATTAAGAAATGTTATGAATTGCACAAGTGAGTAATAGGCATAAAAAAACCCGAATTAACGGGTTTTTTATTGTAATTGTATTTTTTAGAATTTTGCAGTTAGTCCAATTGAGTATCCTTTAAAGTCTATATCGGACTGTACATCATTCAAAAATGGTAAAAGATCACTTTGTTCGATACCCAAATGATACTCATGGTAACTGGCTTCTATACCCACTTTAAATAACAGATTGGAAGGCAGTGGTATAAAATAACGCGCATAGATATTAGTATCTAAAATATTGATCCCACCTAAAGGTAATGTACTATATTCACCGCCAACTTCAATTCCTACAACAGGGATTTTGGCACTTGCAGATAAATAGCCCATTGGAAATACAAGTAATTGATTGGCTTCAAGGGCTGGTAAATTAGCTTCTTGAGCTCGAAAATACATTTGGGTAATACGAGCATTTACTCCGAAGTTGATATCAATAATAGGCAGCGGTATGCCAAACTTCACTATGGCGTCTAAATAATTTAATTCTAACTCGGAAGTAACTGTGCCTGAAATATCGGCTAAGTCGATTGAGGCAATCTGCCCAGTTAAACCTGCGTTAATTTCACCAGTGCCAGCATAAGCAAGTTGTTGGTATTTGACTCTGAAACTGGGTACAAATGGCACAATGGTGTCAAAGTCTGCCCAAACATAATAACCCAATGAGTCATCTTTATAGGCAAATCCATTATTGGCTGATTGCATATCTATATTGGCATCACCACCAACAGTGCCTGTTACTGTTGGATTAATCCAACTACCAGCTCCAGCGTTTATATCAAATAATATTTTTGCGTTTGATGAAAATGGAAGAACAACTAACGATACTACTAACGATACTGCGGACATGATTTTTTTCATGATTACCTCGTTTATTATGATGTTCTTTTTATTGTAGAAACAATTTAGAAGATGCAAATATACGAAAATCATGAACGCTGTTGTTTTTATTATATTAAATAAAAAAGTGAGATTTTATTTGATTTTATTAAAGGTGTCATAAGTTTATGGCGAAATTATGGCGAATAAAATCACGTGAAGTAATGTAAGTTAAGTAATGAAGTGATTCGAAGTGTAAATAAGAAATATATTGTCTATGTAGTGTTAATTCTCGTTCTAATCTGTAACTGTGATCCAGTTAGATCCGAATTGTTGTTCCAATGTGTGAATGTTTATTTTTGTGTTTTCTGTAATTTTTTGTGCAATTTCTAATGCCAGTTTTGAACAGTTGTTCTTGTCACTTATGTGTGAAAGAGCAAGGTTTTTTAAACGTTTTAAATTCATCGACTTTAACATACTAGCTGCTTGTTGATTGTTTAAGTGTCCTAAATTTCCGCCTACTCTTTTCTTTAACGAATAGGGGTAAGGTCCTTTTTCTAATAATGTTATATCATGATTAAACTCTAAAAGAATGGAATCACAATGTTCGTAAGCTTTTTGGATGTGAGGTGTGATATGGCCTAAATCGGTTAATATTCCAAAACGTTTATTGTTGTTGTTGATGATAAACTGCGTGGCTTCATTTGAGTCATGGGGTACACATATTGGGTCAATACTAAAATCGCCAATTTCAAATGAACTGCCAGCACTCACTTTGGTATATTGATACTTTAATAGTTTCATACCCCGTGCAGTGCCGTGAGTCATATAGATAGGAATGGCGTATTGTCTTGAAAGTGTGGCGACTCCTTTGCTGTGATCAGAGTGTTCGTGGGTGACCAAAATTGCGTCTAAATCTTGTGGAGTTAAACCTTTCTCTTTTAAGCGAGCAATGGTTTCTTTACCAGAAAAACCACAGTCAATCATAACGGTGGTTTTTGAATTACTGATGATGGTCGCGTTACCTTTAGAGCCACTGCCTATGGATACAAATTTCATTCTTGAGTCATTAACTCTCTGATATTATCTAAATGTATTAAGTTATCATCAACAGGTAATAAAAGGTTGTCTGTAAATTGCAGTGAAATAACAGTGCCATCGTTTACAGCATCAACACGAAATTCAATTTCAAAACGTTCTTGACTTTCGCTTTTTGAAATTAAGAATGAATCTTCGGTAGCATCAATAAATTCAATGCCATCAGGTAATGAGACTAAAACTTTACCAAATTGTTCGTTAACTGACTCAATTGCATAATCAGTTTTATTTAAAGCTTCGTTCAGTAAATGCCAAGTATCATTTAAAGACTGGTTTACTTTAATTAAATCAATACCACTGCCATTTTGCACCCATGTAATTTCAACTAATTCAGGAAATACATCGTCACGTTTTTTAATGGTTGTGATAGGTGCTTGCACCATATAATCAGACTGAGCAAGAATATCATCTTCGTTTTCAATAAAACCAATAGGGAAAAAATCAATTTGAGTTATTTCCTCAATTTTTGGCCCTATTTTAGGTACGCTGGCCTTTTTGGGGGTGGCGCAACTAAACAATAAAAATATAGCAGCGCTTAAAAATACAGTATGTTGCATTAAATGACTCCGGCCTCAATTAAGGCTTGTGTGACTTTTTCCTGACCAGGAACGTCTAATTGCGTTAAAGGTAAACGAATACCATTTGGAATCAAATCGAGTAAATTTAATGCCCATTTAACGGGAATTGGGTTCGATTCGCAAAATAAATGCTCGTGTAAAGGTTGAAGAGATAAATCGACACGACGTGCCATCTCTTCGTTTCCTTTTAATGCCCATTCACACATACTAGACATCGCTTTTGGGCTTATGTTCGCAGTAACTGAAATATCACCTTTGGCGCCAGCAAGCATACAATCTACAGCAGTAGCATCATCACCAGAATACAAAGCAAAATCATCCGCAGTGCCAGCGATAATTTCTTTCGCTCGTTTAATATCACCAGTAGCTTCTTTAATGCCAACTATGTTTTTTAATTTAGATAAACGAATAACGGTTTGTGTGTTCATATCGACAGCTGTTCGGCCAGGTACGTTGTATAAAATCTGATCGATCTCAACTGCCTGAGCGATGGCTTGATGATGAAGAAATAATCCTTCTTGAGTGGGTTTGTTGTAATAAGGTGTAACAAGTAAACAAGCGTCTGCACCCACTTCTTTGGCCGCTTTAGTCAGTTCAATTGTTTCACTTGTGCTGTTTGCACCCGCTCCTGCAATCACTGGTATACGTTTGTTAACTTTATCAACAATAAATTTGATTACTTCTTTGTGCTCAGAAACACTTAATGTAGCCGATTCGCCTGTTGTGCCAACTGCAACAATAGCGTTAGTGCCATTATCAATATGTATTTCAATTAGTTGGTCAAGGCTTTCCCAGTGGATATCACCGTTTTCTAACATCGGTGTCACTAAGGCAACAATACTGCCAGTAATCATACTGCGCTCCGCAAAAAAAAAGAGGCTAATTGTATGATTGCACCTACTTTTTAACAAGGCGTTTTTAGCATTGAGTGGGTGTATTGGTGATTAAATTGGAATATTCATAAATTTGTACCATACTGAGGGGGTATTTCAATTTACAAAAAATTACATCACCCCATCCATAGCATTACTGTAAAGTACAATTACCTCTTTGGTTTGATACTTTTCATGGATGATTGCCAGGAGTAAACAATGGGAAATGAACAAATAATGCAATCGATACAAGTAGGTGGAACCTTGCCTGAAATTGTTTTACCAGCTACATCGGGAAAAACATTCAATTCAACTCAATTAAAAGATAAATATACAATTTTGTATTTTTATCCTAAAAATCATTCACCTGGTTGTACAATTGAAGCACAGGATTTTTCAGCTAATTTTGAGTTGTTTACCCAGAAAAATTGTCAGATTTTTGGTATTTCACGTGATGAGGTACATAAACATGAAATATTCAAACAAGAGCAGTCTCTGCCTTTTGAATTAATTAGTGATACTGAACAGTTGTTGTGTAAATCGCTAGGGGTTATTGAAGAAAAAGAAATGTTTGGGAAAACGATTATGAGTTTAACTCGATCAACTTTTTTGTTTAATCCTGACGGTGAATTAATAAAACAATGGCGAAAAGTGGATGTGCGTAATCATATTCATGATGTAATGAAAGTGCTTGAGAATCCAAAGTTAATGCAAAAAGTGGCCAATTAAAGCAACTTTTTTAAAGTTAGTTAGTATTCTTGTTTAATGGGGCTTGTGGCCCCACTTTTTAGGCCATGAATTGAATATAGCTTTCACTAAAGTTACTAACGGAATTAAAGTTAATTAGTCTTCTTGTTTAATGGGGCTGTTGGCTCCATTTTGTTTAGGCCAAGAATTAAATATAGCTTTTACTAAAGTAGCTAACGGAATAGCGAAAAACACCCCCCAAAAACCCCATACCCCACCAAAAACAAGTACTGCAATTATTATAGCTATCGGATGTAAATTAACCGCTTCAGAGAAAATAATAGGGACTAAAACGTTGCCATCTAATAATTGAATTACCATATATGATCCCATCACCCAATAAAATTCACTGCTTAAATTAAATTGAATAAGTGCAATAATGACTATTGGAAATGTCACTATAACAGCACCAATATAAGGGATTAATACACTTAAACCCACAAATATAGCCAGTATAAACGCGTAATCTAAACCGAAAAACTGAAAAACAACAAAACTCACTCCAAATAAAATCGCAATTTCAATTGCTTTTCCACGAATGTAATTTTCAATTTGTTGGTTCATTTCATGGGAAATTGTGCGTAATAAATTTCGACGAGTAGGTAGGATTTTTTTAAAGCTATTTAATAATGTCTTACGATCTTTTAGCATAAAAAATACGAGAATTGGCACAATTACAAAATAAATGACCCCTGTCATAATGCTAGGTAGTGTTGATAAAGAAAAACTTAAAACTTGGGGTAAAAGTTGGCTAGCTTGTTGTGATAATATTGATCCGTCAAGGCGGTGGGTAATTTCATTTAGTTGATCAGTTGATATGTATCCAGGGAATTTAGCTTGTAATATAATAAGTTGGTCTTGTAATTTAACGACCATTTTCGGTATATCACCAATAAATTTACTTAGTTGAGCGAAAAACTTAGGAATTAACCAAAGTGCAACGATCGCTAGAAACCCAATAAATACACTGAAAACAATACATACACTGATAAAATAGGGAACTTTGCGTTTGGTTAGGAAGTCCACAGATGGTACTAATAAATAAGCAAAAACTAACGCCATAAAAACAGGCATTAGCACTGCACCAAGAAAATAAAACAACGCCACAGTAGCCAATGCTATAAAAACAAAGATGACCGCTTCTTCGTGAGAGAAGTATTTTTTGAATAATTTCTGAAAAGTTTCAATCATGTTTTGATCCTACTTCTATAATAAAATGGTAGATACCATTTTGTTGATCTTGTTTGAGTAAAGTATGTTTAGTTCTTGATAAGTATAAAGGTATATCTCTTAAAGAGCCTTCGTCAGAAGTCATAACTTTTAATAATTCGTTACTTGTGGCTTCAATAAGTGCTTGCTTCATTTTTAGCAGTGGTAAAGGGCAGCGTTGGCCTGTAAAGTCCAATTCTTTCATTATATATTGTCAGATCCAGTTGTCATTGATTAAAAGTCAGCTTTAATGGCACAGATTCTAATTCAAATATTGCAGTATGACTACTAACCAAGGCTTTAACATGTGTTTACCTAATTTTTTTAAACGATTGATCAGTGTTTTTGTTGTAATGATTGTTATCGTTGCAAATGCCAGTGCATTAACCTCACAGCAGCGTCAGCAAGTGGGTGAAATTTGGACGCGAAACTTCTATCAGCAAGCTGACACATTTTATGATCCGATCGTAGCGAATTATTCTCTTCAGTTATTAAATGATTTATCACCCAATGCAAAATTATTTTCAAGAGATATTCATGTCATCTTAGTAGATGATACTGGGCTTAATGCTTTTTCAGTAATTGGTAATGTAATTGGTATCAATAAAGGGTTGTTTTACGATTTAACTCATGCAGATCAATTATATGGTATTTTGGCGCATGAACTGGCTCATGTAGGTCAAAATCATTTGATCCGTTCAGTAGAAGAAAATAAACATAAAAGTACCCTTATGCTCGCTTCAATACTTGCAGCTATATTAATAAGCCCAGAAAGCAGTGAATTGTCTACAGCATTACTTGTAACCAGTCAGGGTTTTCTACAATCTTCAGCGTTGTCTTTTAGCCGTGAAATGGAAACCGAGGCAGATCGTATTGGTATCGATATACTTAAAAAAAGTAATATTAATCCAGTGGGTATGTACGAAGTATTTCTAAAATTACAAACAGGCAGTTTAGGTTTTAATATGCCTGGTGAATATTTGTTAACTCATCCTTTAACTATTAATCGATTATCAGATATGCGCCCTCGAACAATAAGTTCGACACCAATCACTACACATAAATACAAAGATTTAGAGTTTCAATGGATTAAAGCTAGGTTTGGTCAAGCAACCACTATTTCAACTTTGGATGAATGCTTAAAATTAAATCACTTAAATCCCACCCAGTGTTGGAAAGCTCAATATGACGAATATTCAGATAATATTTTATTGTCGACAATATATGCTGAGAGTATGGTTAAGAAAAAAGATAAACAAGGGATTGAATTACTTAATTTATTACTCAAAATTAATCCAAATAATAACATGATAATGAATCAGCTATTTTTAGCTTATGTTGATTTTGGCCAATATCAAAATGCAGTAAAACTATTACAAAAATTACCTGATCAGCAAAATCCAAGATTTCATCAAATTGCTTTAGGTGTCGCCAATCAAACAAATCATAATTTTTTAAAAGCCAAACATCAATTTTTACAATTATGGCATAGTGCTCATGAACAAGAGGCGGTGGCGTATGTTGATAGAGTATTGATATTAAATGAATTTGATTTACCAACAAAAAACCGTTTAAGATCATTTTATCAACAATACGTAAATATTAATTAATTGGTTTATTGGTTTATTGGTTTATAGTTAAGTGACTCGATAAAGCGATAATAGTTGTATTTCTTTTATGCCGAAAACGAAATACAACCTTGTAAAAGTCATTTGGTTAGAAGTAGTGATCAGAATACCTTTTTAATCTTTTATTCTGATCAGTTTTTTAATGTATTTGATTATTTGTCAGACCAAACAGCAAATTCATTTTCACTTGGGTCTTTAAAATGAAAACGGCGGCCACCTGGGAAGCTAAAAATAGCTTCATTAATAAAGCCTCCATTATATTCTATTTTTTGTTGTGTTGATTCTAAATCATTACTAAAAAAAACAATTAATGCTGCCCCTGTAGTGACATCATTTTTTAAATTAGCTTTGAAAAATCCTCCATCTAAACCCGACTCTTCTTTCGAAAAAGCCGCATATTCAGGTCCAAAATCCTTAAATTTCCATCCAAAAACCGCGCTGAAAAAAATCTTGGTTTTTTCTAGATCACAACATGGATATTCCACATAATTGATGCTTTCATGTTTATTCATAAAAAATTACTTAAGTTAAAAATTAAAAAGTATTGTACGACACAAACCTGATTATTGTATTAACATACTTGGATTGATATTGATGTATAAATCGCCGCTTTCTTTTTGGAAATAACCATCATAACAAGGTTGTTCCTGTTCAGTGTGAGAATGGTCTTTAAGCCAGTGGGTTTCTTGGAATTCTTCAAGTTGTTCGATGTTATCCAAATCAATAGCAAATACTTTACCCTGAGTCTCCAGTACAATAATAACTTGTTTGACCATGTCGTTTAAACGTGTTTCTGCAATAGTAAATAAATTGAGTAATGTGTGTAAAGTTGTGTGTTTTTCTTTTTCTAGTATTTGCAAAGCTTCATCTGTATTTTCAGGTTTTTTTGCTAATGTTAATAATGTTTCAGCCAAGGAATGCATGTGTTTATGGGGCGCATCGAATTTTTCCAAGATGTTTGATAGTTCTTCATCTGGGCTTTTATAATGCTCATACCATTTGCCAAATTCGCACATAAGAGGCTCGGTGGCTTGATTAAATGATATTCCAGTTTTGATTGATTTTTCTAAATCCTGCATCCAATCGAAATGGTATTGTCTATATTCAGCAAAAGATTTTATCAAATTTTTATTTTCTTCAACTTGAGAGTAGCTTCCTACAATTTCGTGAAAGCTATACAGCACAACAGGGCGATCAGCAAAGGAGAAAATTCGATTCATTACACCGTTTTCAAGTGGGGTTTGTTGAATGTTAATAGCGTCAATAGAGGTGATATATTTAACTGAATCTACGTTTAGGGCAAAATGTGTATCTGCACAAGCAAAGGTAATATAAGAGCCAGCATGGTTTGTAGGGGGTGATGAGTTAGGTGTTGATTGTATAGACATTTTGAATCACGTGTGAAGAAGATAAATGAAGTTTAGACTAATATTAATCGACTGCCTGTTTTGAGAATATAAAGAAGGAAAATACAATACATCGCTTTTTTAGATGCTAATGAAGTGAGGTTAATATAGTAATATTTACAGCGCGTAAGCTTGGTTTTTAATTTGAAAATTTATAAAACGCCTGAAATTTCAGGCGTTTTAATTATCGGTTTAGATTATTTCTCAATTGTCCTGTCGTAACTTAATCGTTTCGCCGCATCTAACGTTAACATTTGCATAAACGCAGTGGTTTCACTGTCACTGCCTGTTGGGGTATTGCCATTTGATCCAAATACGTTAGTAGGCACGGCGCGTTTTGAAAATGCCTCTGCCCATAAACCTTGAATGGCTATTTCCGCGTCTAGTTTTTGTTGTAATGCGTTATCCGCTTCTAATATTTGGCGTTTGGCGTAGGCTTCTGCATCCGCTAGTGTAACCTGAGTCTGTGCTTCAATACGGGCTCTTTCTAGGTTTTCTTGAGCAATGGCTTTCTGAATGATTGCTTGTTCTCTTTCTTTTTCAGCTTTGGTGATCGCCAGTTGTTTTTCGGTTAATGCTTCTGTGGTTTTTTGAATTTGATCCACTTTGGCTTCAGCTTGACGCTCGGCTACTTCACGCTCACCTCGTGCGATTGCTAATAAACGTTGCTCTTCTTCTTGAATACGTTGCTCTCTTGCAATTGCTCGGTCGGCTGATGCTTGTTGTTTAAGCTGCATACGTTCTTTGAATTTAGCATTTGGTTGCATTTCAGTAATACGTGCATCAACAATTGAAATACCAAAATCAATAAAGTTTTGTGGTTTACGTAATTCAATGCCATTTTCATCTTTTAGGCGGACCACTTTAGTCACCGTTTTAGTAGTGTCACCATATTGATCTTGATTGGTACCCAATGATGCGTTTGCACTTCCTGATGAACTCTTGATCAGCTCTTGTGTTTCTTGGCGTTCAACTATATAAATTCCACGAGTCATTTGGTTTTCAAACTCACGAGCAAACTGGGTACGACCACCTGAATAAAAGTCTTCAGCAGACATAAGTGATGCCGTTGCTTGTAAAGTTTCTTTAAATGATGGGATTAACGCTGTCTGTAATAAATTTTCTGGTGTTCTATATTCGTGCGCTAATTTTAAGAAAGTATCAATGTCGTTAGGAATAGAAAAACGCACCGTCGCTTGGGCATCAGCATCCACTTGATCTAAAAATACTATGTTTAACGGTGGTATGCTTGCACTTGTATTGCCATCTTGTTCAGCATTTATTTGTGCTCGACTAGCATTTGCTTGAACTGTCATTGCACGTTTCCAGGCATTGTAGCGTCCAAAAGGGTAAAATTTATAACCAGCTTCTGTTATTACTTGCTCACTACCTGTCACTGTTCTTACATGATAAATGTAACCCGGTTCTGCATAGAAAAAACTATTACTTAAAACGGCGTAAAGGGAGATGATTATAATAATACTTATAATCGACTTCCAAACCCACGCTATGATATTCGGTTTTTTTACTGTGTTATTTGTTTCCATGAGATTTTCCTGTTGATTGAATAATTGTGAATGTAAGTGTCGTTAATATAAATTAATTAAATGTATTTCTAAAGAGGTCAAAAGACATTTTATTTTAACTGTCATACAATACCCTTTTTAAATTAGGATAATCCCATGGCTGGTGGTCAATTTTTCGCATTATTAGATGACATTACATTATTGCTTGATGATGTGGCTTTAATGAGCAAGGTCGCAACTAAAAAAACCGCCGCGTTGTTAGGGGACGATTTAGCATTAAATGCTCAGCAAGTAAGTGTGGTAAAGGCTGATCGTGAATTACCTGTTGTATATGAAGTTGCCAAGGGGGCCATTTTAAATATACTGATACTTATTCCAATTGCGTTTTTTTTCTGTGTCTTTTTTCCTTGGTTGCTGACGCCATTGTTAATGGTTGGTGGTGCGTATTTATGTTTTGAAGGTGCCGAAAAGGTGTTGCACTTTTTATTTCATCGTCATGAATTACATGAGAGCAAAGAAAAATTAATAACAGCGATTAGTGATCCTAGTGTTGATTTAATGGAATATGAGAAAACTAAAATTAAAGGGGCGATTCGTACCGATTTTATTTTATCTGCCGAAATAATTGTT
Organism: Pseudomonadales bacterium; assembly: GCA_022968985.1. Classification (GTDB taxonomy): domain Bacteria; phylum Pseudomonadota; class Gammaproteobacteria; order Pseudomonadales; family Natronospirillaceae; genus Marinicellulosiphila. The sequence goes on from JALJPK010000003.1 coordinate 15,801, forward strand.
ATTGCATTAACTACGGTTGCACATGCCAGTTTATTACAGCAGTTTCTAGTGCTTTGTATAGTGGGTATCGGTTTAACGTTTGTTGTATATGGGTTAGTGGCTTTATTAGTTCGTTTAGATGATATTGGTTTATGGCTTAATAATAAATCAAACAAACTGTCAAAAATAATGGGCCAGTTTTTATTAAATCTAGCGCCACTTATTATGCGTGGTATGACAATATTAGGTACCTTGGCTATGTTTTTAGTCGGTGGTGGTATTTATGTTCACGGTTTAGCGGTGCTGCATCACGCGCAGCAATGGTTACATGAAAGTATTCACTTTTATGGCTCGGTCACAATTTTGGATTTATTGTTCACTTTCTCACTTGGTTTTGCCATTGGATTGATAGTGTTAGCATTTATCAATTCAGGGCACTTAGTTATATCTAAAGTTAAAGCCCGGTGAGTTTAAGTGTATGTGCAGTGCCAGCTAAAGTGGACTGGGCTGAAAGCTGGTGGAAACCAAGGTTTGAAAGTAAAATAAAAGACAGTCAAAATCACAAATATAATGTTGTATTTTTTGGTGATTCCATTATTCATAAGTATGAAGATGATGGACTGAAAGCATGGCAGTTATTTAGTGAGTATCGTTCTTATTTGAACTTGGGGTTCAGCGGTGATATGACTGAGCACCTGTTATGGCGTATTCAAAATGGTGCACTTGATTATATACAACCTCAAAAAATTGTAATAATGATCGGCACAAATAATACGGGTTTGAGGTTTGATAGCGTACAAGATGTTTTTTTAGGTATTCAGGCAGTTGTTAAGAGTATCGAAATACAAAAACCTCAAGCTCAGATAATATTATTAGGTTTATTACCGCGCTCTCGAAGTCATTATCATAAATTTAGAATCAGAAATAATGAAATAAATGCCAAATTGTTACAGTGGAGTAATAACAAACAAAAAATTCGTTATTTCGATTTCAGCGCTTTGTTTTTACGGGGAAATAAAACGATATCAAAAGATGTGATGCCAGATGCGCTGCATTTAAGTGAGGCCGGTTATACAATTTTAACCCGTGCCTTAAAACCAATTATAGAAAACGAGTCTTAAAATGAAAGAGTTAAATATACACACATTTAAA
>JALJPK010000030.1 GCA_022968985.1 Pseudomonadales bacterium
TTAATGATTGGAGACGATATTTACGGAGATATTGAAGGCGCGTTAAATAGCGGTATGGATGCAGTGTTAGTTAAAACAGGTAAATACAAAAAAGACGACGAACACAGACTTAATCAAAAAGTAAAAACCTTAGACAGTATTTTAAATTTCATTAATTAAAAGCTGTACTTCACCCCTATTGCTACCGACACTGCACTGTATGATAATAAATCAATAGAATTACGTTCACTGCTTAACGACAGTTTTTCATATAATACAATGTCTTCTATCCAATAATTTTGATGATAAAAATTAAATGTAAGTCCAATTTTAATTCGCCCAGGATTGCCTTTTAACACCTCAATTGGTCGAGTAGAATCAAGTACAAAGTCCTTAATATAAGCTGTATTATCTATTTTCCAATAATGTCCATCTGATATGCTTTTTTTCAGATTGATATTAATACTATGAAATACCATGTCTCTGTACGCAACTGCATTATCATCCGCAAGATACCCTGAAGCATACAAACCTAATAAATAGTTTTTTGACAAATATTTATTCATAACCAATCCATATCCTAAAAAATGATAATTTAATACACTACCGGGTATTGCTGAACCGTTAACATCCCCATTTAAAAATGAGTCATAAAAACGAGTTTTGTCATAAATAAACAGTCTAAAATTAAAGTCATTTTTTAGTTTATAACGATAACTTAATTGTGCCCCACGTTCAAAATAATCCAAACTGTCTAACCCTATTGATTTATAATCATTGATATAATTTCTTCTTGCAACAAATCCATACAATGACAGGCTGCTTTTTTTATTTAAGCGAAATATCCACTCCAACGATAATTTAGGTTCATCAAAATCATATCTTGCACTTAGATTATCACCAGCTAAAGTTTGTGCAATTATATTATTGATCCGATTAAAGTGAATTTGTCGTTCAGATCGAAAGTCATGAGTGACCATTAAATTATTACTGAATTTATTGATGTTAAATGTTTTAGAATAACGTAAACGATAATCCAATCTTTGTTTATCAGCCGATACGTTAAAATAATCAGTTAATTCATACTTTATTTTTGCTTGAATTTTATTGGTTTTATTAAATTTTTTTTCATATTTTACTTGAATCCAATATTTTAGATAACCGTCTGAGATTGGTTTTTGTTCAAGCGCTAGAGGGTTAGTATTAAAACCAAGTTCACTGCCTATTTCAAAATAGGCAGCATGACTATTTAAGCTCATAAATAACATAGTTAACGATAACAACAATATCTTAATGATTTTCATATAACCACCCTCTATTGATTTCAACTTTATAGTTAGTTAACAGAAAAAGAATTAACTTTATTTAAAATATCAGTTAAAAATCTTTTATCATTAATGACATAATAACTTGGGAATTCCCATACAATATAACGATACGATTTAATCTCATCGGCATTTAATTTAAAAAATTGTGTTATCGATTTTTTATAACCCCCACCACTTAATGCGTAATTAGTTGTATTTAGTTTAGAATAATGACTAATAAATCCATCAAAATTTAATTTTATTTTTCCATTACTATTACTAGTGCCTACTATTGCGATATCTGTTTTTTCAGTTACAAATAGATCATTATTAGTCGACATGGTTTGATAAGTTTTATGGCTCTCTTTACCTAATTTCTTTTTACACAATAAACGATAGGCTTTTTGTAGACTGCCTTCCATTTTGTTCACCCCTAAAATCGAAGTAACAAACGAGTATTTTTTGAGGTCAACATAACTATCACTAGCTTTAATTACTTGCGCCACAAGTTTTGCCATTTCTCTAGATCCACGATAATTCCAATGATGATCACCTTTAAAAAACAACGGATATTGTTGATAAGTAAATAAAGATTCTATATTTGGCACCAATAACCCTGAAAACCGAAGTTGATCAAGGTATCGAATATAATTTGATTTGGCTAAAGTTGAATCATATTTGGCCAAAACTTGATCATGATGAATGAGCCCTCTTGTAGGAATAGGCACTAAAATCAAGGTAATATCATGTGTTTGTAATGTTTTATTGATGTCACTTAATATCGACAAACTGTTATCAGCCACCGAAAACTGTAACTTAAAATCTAAATCTCTAAACAACCAGTTATTTTCACCAAAACTAAGATATTTAAATCCTTTTAGATAACTGGTTTTATAACTTTTCGCCGAACTCATTTTGCTACATTTAGCCTGTAATAACGCACTACAGACAAATAACAATACTAGTAGAATCAAGTTAGCTATAATCAATTTATTAATTTGCATAATATCCACCTTTATCAACATTTAAATAGATTTTATAGGTTTTAAAATTTTGTCATCACCCGTGAATTTGACACTTTATAACCTTCGTTTGACTGGCAAATAACAATATTACTATTATTTTCACTAACCAATTTCACATTTTCTAATAATACGTTTTTTCTATTTAACTCTAATAAAAATGATAATTTAACTGGGTTAACTTCTATTTGATGATGTTGCATCGATTTAATTGAATTAAAAATAACCTGACCATTACTTTCTATTTTTAATGATACCGTTTCATGTGGATCAAAATTATACACAGACAATACCGCTTTATTACGCTGTGTGACAAAAGCATCATGAATCACTTCAACAATACCATCAAAGTATTTATCCTCATTTATTACCACACTAAAACTTTTATTAGGTTCAATAATAAAATTATATTTTTTTCCATTTACAATGACTTTATGTTTGTTTTTTGTCACCATTACATAGTTAGAAAACTCACAATTAGGTTGTAACTCAAATTTTTTATTTAGAAATTTTAACGTCATCATGTTTTCACTGACATTGATAAACCTGACATAGGACGCGCCTTTAGGTACCACATCGTATAATGCTTTTTCATTTGCGACACTTAAAAAAGGCACAAATAACATAGGGGCATTTAAAAGAGCGTGTAATAAATATTTTCTATTGAATAAAATAGGCATAATCTTTCTCCAAATTAGTTTCATTATTAATATAAGTTTCAAAATATTTTGACTCAGAATCAAAAGCTTGAATCAAATAACGCTCTGGAATTTCCCAAAGCACTATTTTAATATCTTGGTGTTGATCTAAATCCTGTATAAAATTCACCATCGGTTTAAAAGGCCCCTGCCCTACCAATGAATAATCTAAAATGTCATTTTTAAAATAATATTTTAGAAATTGTTTAAAATTAAATATTTCATTGGCGCTATAACTTGTACCCACTAACGCTACTTCATTAACTGTTTGATTATTAGAAAATAAATCTAGGGATCCACTTGTATTATAAGTAACATACACATCGGTTTGTTCTACCCATTGACTACTAATTGAATCAGGTACAGGCAAAAATACTGATAGATCTCCCACAACATCAACGGTACGTTGATATTCCAATTCATAATGGTCGTTGGATTTATGTAATAACTCTGGATGTTTATTTTTTACTTGTTTGACAATTTCTTTTGCTATTTTTTTTGTACTGTTTGATGTCCAATGAGTGTCCGATTTAAAAAAACTTTCGAAACTCATAGCCTGCATAGTCTCAAATGTATTAATGATACAAATATCTTCTTTTATACTGTTAATTAATAATTGATTAAATAAATCTTCATGAATCACATTAGGTTTTTTATTAAGTAACTTATTTTTATACACTCTAGCTTTTGATGGAACAGGTACCAATAATAAATGTATGCCTTTTTTTTCTAATACATCATTTACCATTGATATACTTTCTAAATTGTCAAATAAAATACCGTAACCATCTTTACTTTGATTAAATTCTTCACTGCTAAACAACCAATTATCTTGACCTATTACCAACTCTTTTTTACCTTGATTAAATACAACATAATTAATTAATGAGATTAAACCGATCGCTTTTTCGCGCATCACATTTTTTTCATTAAACTGTTTGTCAAATTCACTAAAATAATTATTACTTAATAAACCTATGTCTTTTAAATCACCATTGAGATCAATATTCTTAAAACTCATTAACGACATCACTAATCCAAAACTAAGTACCAATATAAATAAAGTGGGATATATATATTTCATAAGTCACCTCAAAATTGAAAATAAAGAAAAGGAGAAAACGTATTTTCAATCAATAACAAAATTGAGAATACAAACGAAACAAACACTGAACAGGATTTTAAAATAAAAGCACTGGGGCTTACCTGCTGCTTAACATCTTTTTTTGTAGCACTGTTATGAGTAGTTGCGGATTGAGGATCACTAAACTGAGCCGCACTAAACTGAATAATTCTAGACACGCATTGTTTAAGTGTTTTTTCAATTCTAGTTTTATTACCAATCACAATTATAAGCAGCCAAGCGATCATTAACATAAAATAATGGTAATTTAATATGTCTTTTGTGAAGTCGGAACTCAAAGAGAATTGATCAAAACTAAACATTGCTTGATAAAATACAACAGCTTGCCCGATGTTTTCTGAGCGAAATACCACCCAACCTAACATCACCAAAAATAACGTTACACTCCATTTAATAAAGTTAAAATCAGTGGATCGCTTGTCGGCATTAGAGTCAACATTAAAGTATTTTTCAAGTGCTAATAAACCACCGTGCCATAACCCCCATACAATAAATGTCCAGTTCGCACCATGCCATAATCCACCCAATAACATCGTTAACATCAAGTTTCGATAAGTAAATAATTTACCCATTCGGCTACCACCTAACGGAATGTACAAATAGTCTTTTAACCAACTAGACAAACTAATGTGCCACCTTCTCCAAAATTCGGTGATACTTTGGCTAATGTACGGTTGATTAAAGTTCTCCATAAATTTAAAACCCATCATCAATCCAAGTCCAATAGCCATATCCGCGTAACCTGAAAAATCAAAATACAACTGTGCGGTATAAGCAAAAGTGGTTAACCAAGCATCCATAAAAGTGGGGTCTTGTAAAGCAAATCCATAATTAACAATCGGTGCAATACTGTCGGCAATTAATACTTTTTTAATAAAACCGATCATAAAACGTTCACAACCCGATGAGAAATTTTCTATACTGTGTGTTCTTGTACTAAATTGACTTTCTATGTCTTTATAACGCAGTACGGGGCCAGCAATTAATTGAGGGAATAAAGAAATAAATGCAGCAAAGTCTATAAACGTTCGATTCGCATTACAGGTTTTTTGGTACACATCAACCAAATAACTTATAGCCTGAAAAATATAAAATGAAATACCAATAGGCAAAATGACATTTACCAATAACCAAGAGTCTACGTTTAAGTCGTTAAATACAGTAACAAATACTTCTACACCAAAATTGGCATACTTAAAAAAAGCTAAAGTCGATAGATTAATAACCAAACCCGATACCAACCAAAGTTGCCTTTTACCTGCTGAATTTTTTTCAATTTGTAACGCTATGAAATAATTACTTACAGTAATAAATACAAAAAGTAATAAAAAATCAATTCGCCACCAAGCGTAGAAAAAATAACTAAATAGAACAATTACTATCGATCTAAAACGATTAGGTAAAAGATAATAAGAGATTAAAAAACAAGGAAGAAATAAAAACAAAAAAGATAAACTAGAAAACACCATGATTATTCAACTTATAAAACCAATGTTTTAGGTTCATTGCAACTGTTGATCCAACTTTTAAAGCGCACAAACATCGGTTTCACTTAAGCTTTAATACTTCAACCATGCGACTTGCATTGCATTATGCAACTATCACCTTATTTTTTTATTAATATGCGAATTACATTCAGTTAATAATGCTTAAACCCTTGTAGTTAGGCATTTAACACTTGGACTGTTTATTGCCATATAGGGTTATTCATTAACGAAATTATAGATTTTTATTATGAAAATTAGCCGAGAAAAAGCCAGCCAACGATTGTATCATCGAGTGAGTACTCCTTTGAGTATTCAAATCGATGGTAAAATCTATGCAGCTTTGGATTGGAGCTTGGGAGGATTTCGCTTAAAAGATTGGGACATATTTGATGGCAGTATAAAAACAGGTGACATCGTCAGTTGTATTTTTGATTTACCTTTCCAGGGTTTTGATATTACATTTGATATTCAAATTAGTGTGGTACGTGTAGATGAAGAGAACAAACAACTTGCCACCAAATTCATTGATTTAGATGATCGCCAAATAGAATTAATGAATCACTTTGTGGAGCAATTAGTAAGAGGCGCCATGGTACCCATCGGCGACACTATATTAAGAATCGATTCACCTGTTACACCTGTTTCCACAAAACCCGACCCTAATCCCATGCAGCAAATCCCAACCAGTCGTATTAATTTAAAAATGATTATAATGTCTTTTTTATATATCAGTATTGGGTTTTTCCTTTTTGTATTAGTGTCGATCACTATTTTTGAAAACTTTATGAGCATTAAAGTTAAAACAGCAGTGGTTAATCTTGATCTTGAAACTGTTGTAAGTCTTTCAGATGGTCGAATTGAAAACGTACGGGTCAGTGAAAATGACTTTATGTATCCAGGCGAACCAATGTTAAGTATTAACTCACCGAGTATTTCAAAACAGTTAGCAGAAAGTAAAATTAAAATTGAACACAAAAAAATAGAATTAGAATCGTTAAGACGAACATACGAAGTAGAATTTGAAGCCGCCGCTTCACCAAATTCAAAACTGTTAAAACTGTTAAAAATTGAAATAGACACCTGTAAAGCACAAATTGCATTAGAAAATGAAAATTTATTGGCGTTATACGATTATAAAGACAAATTAAATATTACATCCCCTGCTTACGGCACATTAACAAAACTATATAGAAAACAAGGCGCTACGGTTAACAAAGGCGACACCATTGCCATATTTGAACGCAACGCAAAACCTTACATTCATGCTTACCTTACTCATGAAGAAGCCAGTGAAGTCACTTTGGGTTTATATACCAAAGTACGTTTACTTTCCCAAAATAGAACTTTAGTAGGTAAAGTAGTGGATCTACAAAGTGATCATCTTAATGAATTATCTTATCGGCCTATTAACGATAAAACACGCACCATACTTGTAAAAATTGAATTACAACTAGACGGTTTAAATATCACCAGCACTAATAATTATAGTAATGGCATCGTCAGCCCATCATTAAATAGACTCAATCTAAAAATGGGTGCTCCTGTAGAAGTATTATTTCCTACAACAGGCATCAGCCGAAAAATTATTAACTATTACGCAGACTCTCAATTTAAAAATAATAAAACAGGTATCGCCTTATGAAACCCAGATTATTGAATATACCAAAACACTATAAATTTGAACAATCAAAAGAAGCTATACGTTCATTCGAGGCTTTAAAAAGTGGCGAAAAATATCAAGATTATCCAACAAAGTGGACAAAAAAAAATATTTTACATGTCTCTATTTATTTTGCACTTTGTTTTTTATTAGTATTAAATATTCCGAATAACCTATGGGACCCCTCTATCAAACACATTACGTTTACGTTAGGGGGATTAGGTGTGTGGCGATACAGTTGGTGGTTGGTGCATGTAATTCGCTCTGAAATATATCAACATAAAGTGTTCCCCAAGATACGTACCAACGCAGACAAATGTTGGGACGACGGTTGGCGTCCTCGTGGTGTGCATTTTATGATGACCACCTTTTTAGAAAAACGAGAAACCACCGAATTAGTACTACAAAGTATTTGCCGTGAAGTTCGCGACACACAAATACACACTACATTATGGTTAGGTTCTGGTGCCGAGTATGCCGAAAAAATCATGGTGGCTTATTTAAAACAACATGCAAAAGATTTACCGTTCGAGTTTGTGATGATCCGCCAAAACGTATCAGGTAAAAGAATGGCAATTGGTTTGGTATTAAGAGCCATGAGCCGCCGTGGTATTCACAAAGATGACCTTATTGTATTTATGGATGGCGATGCGGTATTGGCTCCTGGCATTTTAAATAAATGTTGCCCATTATTTAAAATCGATCCGCAATTACAAGCCGTTACTACCGATGAAGAAGTAATTTGTTATGGGCCACAGTGGATTCAGTCATGGTTAATTATGCGTTTTTCTCAACGTCGTTTGGCTATGCAAAGTCATTCTTTAAGTAATAAAGTTTTAACTTTAACGGGTCGAATGAGTGTATTTAGAGCTAATCATTTGACCAAATATGATTTTATTAGAATGTTAGAAGCCGATCATTTAAGACATTGGTTATGGGGAGATTTTAGATTTTTATCTGGTGATGATAAAAGCACCTGGTACTACATGCTGACCCAAGACGCCAAAATGTTATACGTACCTGATGCACTGGTTTATACAATTGAAGAAATAGAAGGTTTGGGTATTGAACGTATGACCCAAAACTTAAAACGCTGGTCAGGCAACATGCTCAGAAATGGTACTCGCGCGTTATTATTGGGCCCACGCAAAATAAATTGGTTTATTTGGTGGTGTGTTTTAGATCAACGTATTGCTATGTGGACAATGTTGGTGAGTCCAATTGTAGCGTTAAGTGTCACGTTTTTAAAAGATGCAAATTATATATTGGCTTATATTATTTGGATTTTGGTTTCAAGAATGTGCTTAAGTTTATTTTTATTTCGTTATTCCAACTCAGTGCATATTGAGTGGCCTATTATTTTATATATAAATCAATTATTAAACGCTGCAGTTAAAGTGTACTGCATGGCCAGATTGTCAAAACAACGTTGGACTAATCGAGGTAATCAGTCTTCTGATGAAGGTAATTCATTAGCCGATCGATTACGCGATTATATGGCCTTTTATATGACGGTTGTTTGGGTCACGTTATTAATATTTATCACCATGTGGTATACAAAAATTATTATTCTGCCAAACCTTGGTGATTATTTTTAATAATCTAGTTTTAAAGGTTATTTTTAATAATTAAAATTAGACGATTATTTTAATAGGGATCAAGCAAAGGGATCTTGAATTAATACTTTAAAACGAGGGTTTTATTATGAGTATTGCAATTCAACCGATTTTTGGTACCAATCAAAACGATACCATTTACGGCTCCATCCAAAATGAAGTTATTTCAGCCCTAAACGGTGATGACATTGTTTATGGTCACAATGGTCACGATGAAATTTATGGTGGCAGCGGTGACGATCAATTATATGGTCAATCAGGAAATGACATTATTTATGGAAATGGTAGGCCTAATTATACTGATTTAGATCAAGTAGTAATTTCAGAAAATTATACAGGTACCATTACTTTTGAAGGAGAAAGTGCTGGTTACCGTAATAGCTTAGGCAGTTATATCATTGATGAAAACGGTGTCATCAGTGATGTGATCTTTCATTTTATTAACGCCAGCTTACAAGGCTCAGGAGGTGATTTAGTGGCAGGTGTATCAACTAGCACTTTTGAATTAAACGCAGGGGATAAAGTTGGATTTTTTATTGTACCAAATGGTTTTAGTTATAATTCAGAATATAGCGGTCTAGATTTTGAAAATGGCAATTTAGAATTTCGTGACAGTAATTCAAATCCAGCGACTATTTACAGCGACGTACCTGATCTTTGGTTTGTTGATAATACAGGGGTAGAAACCCAAATTGTGCATAATATTTATCATTCAAATTCAGGCACTGATGAAACCTATAGTCTTAATGCAGATGGTTTTAATCATGTTGTGGGATTATTAAATACCAACAAAGGTGAAATACGTTTGGGTTTTGAAGATCTGTTTAATGGTGGTGATAAAGATTTTGATGACTGCGTTTTTACATTTGAAATGGGTGTCGATAATTCTTTAGCTATAGCACCACCACCATCTACATCAACTTCAACAAGCACAGACAATGATTTATTAGTTGGCGGCACTGGGCATGATGAATTATATGGCCGTGGTGGTGACGATATTCATTATGGTCAATCAGGTAACGATGAAATCTATGCAGGTTCAGGAGACGACATAGCTTATGGTGGATCAGGCCACGACTTATTAAAAGGTGGTTCAGGTGTTGATTATCTTTATGGTGATTCTGGCGAAGATTCTTTATATGGTGGGTTAGGTAATGACTTTATGTTTGGTGGTTCTGGTGATGATGTTTTATATGGTAACAGTGGAGACGATGAGTTATCAGGTGAGCAAGGCAGTGACACATTAAACGGCGGTACAGGTAATGACACATTAAGTGGAGGTAATTCGAGTGATACATTATTTGGTAACTCAGGTAACGACATTTTATATGGCGATAATGGTACCGATAATCTTAACGGAGGCAATGGTAACGACAAACTTTATGGTGGACAGTCAAATGATGTTCTAAATGGCAATTCAGGTGACGATGAATTATATGGTGAACATGGCCAAGATACCTTAACTGGTGGCAATGGTAACGACTTGCTCAGTGGTGGGTCTGGCAATGATACTTTATACGGTAATTCAGGTGATGACGTATTTAGCTGTGATTCTGGTAATGATTATTTACACGGGGGCTCTGGATCTGATTGGTTAGATTATTCGTCAATTGATTCATTTGTATTTGTGGATATGCACAACAAACGAACCACCGGTGGGGATTCTGATACCTTTTACGCAATAGAAAATGTAATCACCACTGATTATGATGATCAAATAAAAGGCGATCTTCGCGATAATATCATTCAAGCTGGCGCTGGAGATGACCACATCCGAGGCGCTAAAGGGGATGATCAATTAACCGGTGGTGAAGGTAGTGATACTTTTTATTGGAGAACTCATGATTTAAATGCAGTAGATGATATTTTGGATTTTTCAATAACTGAAGATTCATTACATCTTGATTTTGACATGACCCAAGAAAGTTTAGACAACTACATTCAATTAAGTGAAGTGGATGGAGATACCATTTTATCAGTTGACCAAGACGGCAGCGCAAGTACTTATCAAAGTGAAGCATTTGTACTGCTAGACGGGATAACTGATATAAGCCTAAATGATCTCACCTTTATTGTTTAATTAGGAGAATATAATGTCATTACATACTAACAGCGACATATCTCAAGTAAAAAATGAAATTCATTCAACTCTAAAAGTTGGTGGGGTTTTATTAATTGTAATGACATTTATTTTAAATGTTTTTTCCTTATCACTTCCGTTGTATAGCCTTCAAATTTTTGACCGGGTACTTTCTAGTAAAAGTAGCGAAACCTTATTTATGCTCTTAATTTTAATTATAATTTGTATCATTGCAATGTCCTTGATGGATATTCTTAGACGAAAAGTGCCTTATTTAATGATTAATAAGTTACTTAATTGTTTAGATGAGTCTTCACTTTTAGAAACCAGTACAAATAAACAAAACAATACAACCGACTTAAGTTTCTATCAAGTGATCAAAACATTTTCTGATAAACTTAATCAACCTACATTATTCACAATATTGGATGTTTTATTTTCACCATTTTTTTTAGTTATCACTTATTTTATTCACCCTACCTTCTTTTTATATTTATTAATTATTAATTGTTTATTATTTATATTATCCGTTATTAAATATCGTAATTTATCTATATTCAATCAACAATCAAGCTCACAAGATGAACTAAATAATTTAATAAAAAAACAAGCTTTACAAAATTTTCAGAAGTTTAATGACAAGGCACATCATCAAGAATTTTTAACACAGTTCAAAACCCAACAAAAACAATCCATTTTATTTGATTTATTAAAAATAAAAAACAATCAACAATTTGTTAGCCTTTTTTCATTAATAAAATATTTAGCTTTAATTGGTATCCCTACTATCGGTGCAACTTTACTCATTAGTAATCAAATTACAATTGGTCAATTTTTATTTGCATCAATCATCTCCATGAAATCAGTTATTTCATTTGAATTAATTGGCCAACAAATTAATTTCTTTCACCAGTTAAAAGAAAGTTATTACAGTATAAACACATATTTTGATTCAATTCACAGTGTAATATCGGGTCAAACACATTCCAAAACACTCAATACAATCACTATATTAAAAGACAGTGAATTTAAAAATGATCAAGACATTCATTTTAATAAAAACAACATATTTGGTATTGTGACTAATAACCAAAATGACGGCCCTAACTTTATTAATTTGATATCCGCTAAACACAAAAATAATAACAAGATATTATGGGACAAACTTAACCCCGACCAGTATCATTGTGATAGTTTAAAACAGTTAATAGGTTATTGTGATTCACAACACAAACTTTACCATAGCAGCATTGCTGAAATTATTTGCCAAAAAAACATAGACCAATATCGTGCGCAACAATGTTTAGAGTTAATGGGTTTAAGCGAACAGGTTAGACAGTTTACAGACGGTATTAATCACATAATTGTAGAATCAGATAACATTGATCCCGATTTTATTCAACGTCTATTTATTATCAAAGCGATCTATCATGATCCTGAATTAATCATCTTTAATCGAGTTGATTTATTTCTTAATCAACAGGGTATCAAAAAATTCATAGAGTTAATTACCCTACTAAAAACTAAAAACAAACATTTATTTATATTATCCGATCGACGCTCCGTTATCGCACAAACCAATAATATTGTATTAATTAAAGACAGTGTTATTCAATTCGTAGGAAAAAATATTAAGGGGAATACTGATGAATCAGAATAATCTTTCTTACCTAAACCTTATTTACAAGTTAATTGCTTTTTTATTAACAATCGTTACAGCCATTACAGCTTGGGTTTATCTTGCGCCGTTATCCAGTGCAGTGGTTAAAAATGGCAATATCACTCACTCTAAAAGCACATTGATGATCACCGCACAAAACTCAGCTAACATACAAACACTATTTATAAGTAATTATCAACATGTGCAACAAGGTCAAACACTGATTGTATTTGATAATAAAACACTAAAATTAGAATATACAAATACAATAGATAATTACATTAAAGAGTTAACAAAACTAGTGTATTTACAAAAAACATTAAATATTAAATCCAATAAAAAAGAACTGTTAAATTTACAACAATATGATAATCATGTTAATAAAGCGGTATTTGAACAATATTATTCAAGTTATTTTAATAATAAAATTAAAAAAGATAATAGTGAAAACAATATTCGTAAACAAAAAAAAATATTAGAAGTTTCTAATATACAAATAATAAACAACAAACTTAAACTATTAGAGTTGGAATTAAAACTAGTTGATGAAAAATTAGAAGTGTTTAATATTTTACATAAACAAAATATGGCAAGCACTATTAAAATAACCGAACTTAAAAGAGAAAAAATAGCCATAAAAAAACAATTAAGTAATACTTTAACCGACATCAACCAAGCAAAACTCAGTTCAGTGAATGCTGATAAAATCCATCAAAACTATATACACAACGAAAACACATTATTATTAGAGCAATTAGAGCAATCATTACAAGTGGTATCTGAATTACAGTTTCTAAAAAACAAAATCGAAATCGAATTAAATAATTTAATTCTTATAGCACCCATTGCTGGATACATTTTAAATCTAAATAAAATTGGAGTGGATTCTTATGTGACAAAACAACAAACATTATTTGAAATCATCCCTGACTCTGCGTTAATCATTAAAGTTAATATAGACAACAAAGACATTAACAACATTAGGTTAGACCAAGTAGTTGAAGTCAGTCTCAGCGCATTTAATTCACGCACCACCAACCCCGTACAAGCACGTATTTCTAAAATAGCCACCACCGCCATAACAATTGATAATGCACCTGACGCTTACCCAGTAGAGGTGACATTTATTAATGAGTTAAAAGTATTACAACTAAAAGCAGGTATGCCAGTACAGGTCACCATTATTAATGAAAAAAGAACGGTACTTGATTATCTGTTCTCAACAATTAAACATTCTGTTAATCAGTCATTACGTGAGTAATTTTTTTAATTAAAAGTTTGATCATTTTTTACAGTTAATTTAATGAGCTATGTACTCTATTAATACAACAATCTAAAGCATTACTACTACAAGGCTAAGCGCACATAATAACGACAGACCTAAACATGTAGTTAATACAATATTTTGAAATCTACGGCTTTCGCTGTGATCTGGTAATGTTGGTAATACGATATTTTTATGGATAAATTTATTAGTATTCATTTGGTTAACTCCGCTGTTGATGATGTAATTAAACAACCTAACGGTGAAAAATTGGTGAGAAAATGGAAAATATTTACTAATATTTTTTACATCCATATATATCAATTTAACTCTTTATCTAGCAACACCCCCCCATATTCACTGGGCTACGACTTGATTTGATGTTAAATAATACTAATAAAAACGATATAACATTAACTTAACTTCAATAATAGAAATTCAAAATTGAGTTTTGATTCGAATCAGGTATATTGGTTTAATCAAATAAAAACAGAAATGACATCTCTAGGAATAGAGATATTGATAGGTTCAAACAAAAGGGACAGTTATATGAACACTGCAGACAATTTTAGAAAAACAATCATTCGACCTGTTTTAGACCAATTAGGTTCTTCAACCAAAGCAACTGAAGAGTTGTTATTAGGCACTGCCGTACAAGAAAGTTTAAACTTTATGTATAGAGCTCAAACTGGTGGCGGACCTGCTAAAGGTTATTTCCAAATGGAACCAAATACACATAACGACATTTGGGATAATTTTTTAAAATACCGCACCGATT
Organism: Pseudomonadales bacterium; assembly: GCA_022968985.1. GTDB lineage: Bacteria > Pseudomonadota > Gammaproteobacteria > Pseudomonadales > Natronospirillaceae > Marinicellulosiphila. Next base: position 14,696 of record JALJPK010000030.1, read on the forward strand.
TAGCCGATAAAGTGATAGCATTTTTATCCTCACCTAATGCTGACAAAATTGAAGAGTTAGAGCATAACGACAAATACGCAGCCGCTATGGCACGAGTGCATTACATGCGTGTACCAGCTGCATTACCTAAAGAAGGAGATGTGTCAGCTCAAGCGAAATATTGGAATGAGTATTACAATACAACTTTAGGCAAAGGACACCCTGAAGAATATATTGAGAAATGGGAAAAGTACGTGATTGCTCTTTAAGTTTAATTAATCGAAAAGATGATTAATTAAACGCTCTGTTTAAAACCTGGCGAAAGGAAACCTTTCTTGGTTTTTCATTCGCCTGTTTAAGTTTCATTAATCAAGGTGATGATTAATTAAACTTAGAAATATGAACTTGCATTTATTTATTCTTTTCTTTTACTCCCCTAGCCAATACCAATTCTCTTAATGTCTTTGATTTAAACTCTCTGCGATACAATACCAAAACTACTATCGCTGACACCAACATAAACCACTCGGTACCTACAAACCAAGCTAATACTGCCAATGAAAAATACACACTACGCAATCCTAAGTTAAATTGTTTACCAGCTTGATCTAATACTGAACCTGCGTGTTTGGCGAATTCATTTTTAATGGAATCTGATATATCTTCTTTTGGTAATGGTGCAGATCCAATTAATACCGAGCAAAACCCATATTGGCGCATACACCATGTAAACGTAAAAAATCCATAGACGTAAATTAACAACAATATAATTAATTTGCCATAAGAGGCTAATTCAGAGCTTTGTTCAATAAACGCAAATGTATGTAAAATATCAAAGGCTTTATCTGAGGCTGCAATAATAGTTAATACACCCGCAATTAAAAACATACAGGTAGAAGCAAAAAAACCTGCATTTCGCTCTAAATTTGCCACCGCCGACATATCTGAAATTCTTTGTTCACGCATCAACATACGTTTCATCCAGTCGTGACGAAATTCATTTAGAATTTTAGACAGGTTCATCTGACCTGAAATTTGTTTGTTTGAAAGGTACGAATACCCCACCCAAAGAAACAAAAACCAAACAAGCGCAGACCATTCAAATATTGAAAACATCAGTTATAACCACTTATATTAGAAACACTCAATTGTAAAACACTCAAAAAAAAATAGCAGCCATCAATCACCGTTCAATTAATTGAATTCAATAGGTTGGTTACAATCTAAAATCATGTAAACTGAAACGATAGGGTAATTATAATAATAAAAAGGGAACAGTTATGCTTAGTTTTATCAAAAACAAACATCCACATCTTTTAAATCAATATAAAACACATTTAAGTGCTTTACTTGATCGTGCCAAACATCAACCAGAACTAAAAGACAGCCAATTAGAGTTATTAAATGAATTAAATCAAACCTTAAAAGACGCGTCTGACTGGCAATCTGTTTATAACATTGAATTACAAGTAATTGAATATCTTGATGAAGACGATTTACAAACTTGTTGGTTACGTAAACAAGCTGACAATGATGTGTTATCCCCTAATTTACAGGTTTTTTATCAGGATCAAGTTAAGTTAAATCTAGTTGGCACCAAATTAAAATCTATGTTGGCAAAATTAGTTTGTGATTTACAATGGCGCGCTGAAATTGTTCGTGTCAAAGCCGATTTTTCAGCGCGCGCGCGGTTACTGATTGCTTTGATGTTTTTATTATCGTTTTTTGTTTTCTTTACTCCTACTATATCTAACTCAATATTTGGTCATGAATTATTTGCAGACAATCTGCGTTTATATTATTTATTTTCTGCAGCAAGCGCTGGTTTATTAGGCGCGTCGTTCTCACAATTAACCTCTATGCGCTCTAATATATCAAAAGCGAGCATTGAACAAATTAGAACCATGAGTCACTTTAGTTATGTTATTGCTCGTAGTGTTATTGGTGCAGGTGCGGGTTTAATAATGTTCTACATTATTCAATCAGAACTTATTAATTTACCTATTTTTCCAGAATTTATTAGTGACCAAAGGGATTTATTAGATTTATTAACAGCACAACAAGCCGAAGTTAAAGAGTTTTTAACAGCCGGTGGTGAGTTATCTGATGGTGTTACTAAAGCTGTGCATAAAGCACAAAGTGTATTAAGCGGAGTCGCGGTTGAGTCTTTATACTCAAGTGAAGCCGAAAAAACCGCTTCATTAATTCAAAACAGCTCTAAGAACTTAATGGCCACTGCCCACAGTCATGAATCTGAGTTACGCGTGGGTGGTTTATTACATCCATCTAAAGGTATTTCTCTTTTAATTATCTGGTGTATTATTGCTGGATTCTGCGAAAAGTTAATACCAGGGATTTTAAACAACGCTGAAAAAAAAGCGTTAAAGGCCAGCGAAACATCTAATGATTAATATTCACACTATTAGTCAGAATTAAAAAACAGTCTAAATCTAAAATTAAAAAAACCGTCAATCGACGGTTTTTTGTTTTATTGTATATTTATTATTTTATAGTTAAGGCCAATTTCTAATAACGACTTTCTCTAATATTAATTTTGGTGCTTCATTTTTAATGATGGTTTTAATTTTATTTTCTAATATAAACTTAGCATGTTGATAATAAATACTGTCAGGTAATAATAATTGCTGTTGTAAGTGCTTTGATTGATTATTGGCGTGTTTGGTTGCTGCCTCAAACATTCTTACAATACGCTCTTCTTTAGTTGCATCAAGTTGCTGTTGTTTTAAAAACTGCACATCACTTTCAAGCCATAATAATTCTGGTGCATCAATGTATAACGTATAATCAGAATATTGACTATTAAAATCCCAGTCAGTAAAGTCTAAGCCCATTTCAAAAGACAAATTCCACGAATATTGAATAATCCCTTTACCTAATCCAAAACCTTTTGAATCTTTTATACTCTCGTTAAACGGTATATCAAATTCATTAAGTGTCATTTCAGGTAAATGCTCTAAATACGTTTCATCAAACCTAACATCCACTGTTTGTTTGGAAATACTTGCTCCAATTATTACACCAATCTCGATTAACAATATAAGAAATACAATTCTCAAAAAATAATTCATGATTGTGGCCCCTGCTTAGACTCTTGTATCTCTTGTATCGCCTCAATCACACTCTCTTGTGGTAACGCTCTTGTAAATCGTTTAACTAAAAAATACATAACTGTTGAAACAACAATAATCGCAAGCACATAAGTTGTTAAAATTTCAGTAGCCGACACTGTAAAGTTCAATCCTTTTGAAGCCCCTAATAACACAGGGAACGCCCATGAGATTAATGAAATAGTGCCTATGACAGTCATAATTAATTTTTGTTTGGCTGTAATGGCATGGAACAATGTTTTACCTTCGTTTTTATTTAAGATAGGTAATATAAAACGATGTAACAAATAACCATTTAAAGACAAGATCACCACAATGGTCACCTTTGACCATATTTTAGGGTTTAATAATTTTTCAGGTTCGAATATTGAATAATGAATAATAAAACCTAAACCTGACATCCACAAAATACATAAACCAATAGTTACTAAATTGGTTAAAAAATGAACTAGCTTTAGTTTTTCACTGCTAATAGGTTCGAATTGCAAAAATCGAATAATAATTAAATCTGATATCCAAGCACCACCAGCACCAAATGCCAATCCTATAAAATGAAATATTATTAATAACGTTTTACCGTCTAATGCTGTAAGAATTCCCACAATAAACACTCTTTGAAATAAAGGGCTAATAGTACTCATAGCGAGAAAAAAATCTATATTTTCCTCAATATTCGATACATAGAACACTTTCTTATTGAAATATAAGGCAGCTTAAACTTACCCTTTGTTACAAATCCACCTCTGCATAAAAACAAAACAACTACCTAATAATACAACCACCCCATAATGCAAAAAGTTGCAATCGACTTTAGAAGGATTTGTTTGTTAATTCACAAATCAATAACATCTATTTATTTATAAGTAAGTGCAATAAAGTACAATGCTGTATTTTTAATCAATCACAAAATCATGACTACCCATTCTTTAGAACCTACAAAATATACAATATTGGTTCGTATTATTCATTGGACGTTTATTCCATTAATTATTTGCTCAATTGTAACAGGCAAGATTATGACTCAGGTCGGATTTGACGATCCTTTGTCTTATTATCTACCGCAGTATCATTATCTCAGTGGACTCACCTTATTCACTCTTTTATTTAGCCGTATACTTTCTAGATTATTCAGCAAAACTCCAATCTACAACCCTGCCATTTCTCAATTAAATATGATCTTTGCCAAAAGTATTCAAGCCCTTATGCTGATAACTATTAGTTTAGTGTTAATAAGTGGTTACTTATTAGCAACCGCCGATGGTAACCCAGCCAAACTTCCATGGGGGTTGTGGTTAATTCAAATAAGCCCGGATGATGGATTCACTTTAGAGTTAATGCTCAGAGTGCATATCGGTGCAATAATCACATTTTTTGTTTTATTATTTGTTCATGTTGTTGGGTTTATTAAACAACAAATTAGTCACTCCTCTTTTATTAAGCGAATTTTATAATGCTGCGACTATTAACCAGCTTAAGGTTATTTTCAAGCTTAAGACTATTATCATTTAGTTTGTTATTGTGCCTAAGTTTTATGAGCTTCTCACAAGTGATACGTGCCGAAGCTGAAGACCTGCAAGAGCTGCTAGCAGAACCAACTTCAAGTTCGGCTGAACAACTTTACATTCAACATTGTTCTGACTGTCATGGTATTAGTGGAATGGGCAGCGTGGGTAATCCAAAAGTATTTCAATGTTTTCGTTGTGTCGATGCCGATGAACTGACTGCCTATATAGACTCAAGAATGCCTCCACAACGTCGTCACGACTGTATTGGGCAATGCGCCAAACTAGTCAGTGATTATATCTTAGACACTATTGGTGCTTTGCCTGCCCCACAGTTAATTGCTAAGAAGATGACGGCACGCAGATTAAACAAAAGACAATACAAAAATACTGTGCGTGATTTAGTTGGAATTCAAAGTAAAATCGCCGATACCTTTCCAGATGATGATTTTGGTAATGGTTTTGACCGAATGGGCGATGTTTTGAGCCTGTCACCTTTATTATTTGAATTGTATTTAAAATCAGCCAATCAATTAGCCGATACCATCGTGTATCAAAACGATATTAATGTTAAATCCTATGAGCTCAGTGCCGAGCAATTTGTATCAAGTGACGGCCAATATCAGGAGTCAATTTTTAATCTTTGGTCAACCGGTAGTGCAATAACTGCATTTGACGTTCAAAATAAAGGCGACTATGATTTTAAATTCTATCATTCATCCCACCCAGCCGGTGATGAACCCGCTCAATTTTTAGTTTATATAAACGATACCTATACAGGCCCTTATCAAACCTCCATGTTACAAAATGACAAACAAACCATTGAGTTTTCTGTGTTGTTAAACCAAGGCCTTAATGAAATTAAAATTGAGTTCATTAACGATTATTATGATCCCGAGACTAAAGAAGATCGGAATTTATTATTAGGTGACATTACATTAAATGGACCGACAAATACTATCAAACACAAAACTGACTCTAAATTACTTTTTTGTGATTATTTGTTAGATGATTCAACACAATGCGCCGAACAAATAATTCAATCTTTTGCACAAAAATCATGGCGCCGAGAACTCAGTAATATTGAACTTAAACAACTTTTTGAATTCTTTGAATCCATAACATCACAACCCCATGCAACTAAACAATATGCATTAAGTGCTACTTTTGAATTAATTTTAAGTTCGGCCAATTTCATTTTTCAAATCGAACCTATCCCTGAAATTTCAAGTGGTGAAAATCAAGATTTAGATGATTACGCCATTGCTTCAAGACTGTCGTATTTTTTATGGGACAGCATGCCTGATAGTATTTTATTTAACTTGGCCAAAAACAATCAATTACTTGAATCACATATTTTAGAAACCCAAATTATAAGAATGTTAAATGATGAAAAATCAACGGCGTTATTAGAAGGTTTTTTTGGGCAGTGGTTATTACTTAATGCCATGCAAGAACACTCGGTAGACAAAAAACTGTTTCCTAAATATAAAAAAGGCCTGGCCAAACAATTAGTTAAAGAAACCCAATTATTATTATTAGATTATATACAATCAGATGAACCGTTTAAAAATATTCTGACTAATAATTATACTTATGCCAATAAATTTTTAGCAAACTTCTACGGTTTTAAAGGGGATTTTGGCAAAGAATTTTCAAAGGTGTCTTTACAAGATTACCCAAATCGATGGGGTTTATTAAGCCAAGCCAGTTTATTAACGGTTACCAGCCATCCTAATCGAACCAGTGTGGTTAAACGTGGCAAATGGGTAATGTCTAACTTTTTATGCCAAGATCCACCACCTCCTCCGCCTGGAGTTGAAGGTATAGCCGACGCAATAAAAATTGAAGCAAAAACGTTACGCCAACAAATGCAAATTCACGCAAGCACTCCTCAATGTCAAGGGTGTCATGTCACTATGGACGCAATTGGTTTTGCTTTTGAACAGTACGATGCCATTGGCCAATTTAGAACCCATTATGAAAATGAGTTTATTGATAGCACTGGCAGTATTAAAAGTAGTGGTAAAAATAAAAAATTTACTAATGCTCAAGAGCTAGCTTATATCATTAAAGATGATGTGCGTTTTGAATCCTGTGTGGTTAAAAAACTGTATTCCTATGCACTATCAAGTGGTATCACCTCTAATGATGAGCTATTTATCAAAGGTATTGTAAAAGACTGGCAAACAACTAATGGTAGTTTTACGCAGTTAGTTAAAAGTATTGTACAAAGTGATGCGTTTTTAACTCATAGTTATTATGATCAAAAACCCAAAACTCAAACTAACGCACAACATTAAAGAGGCTGTTATGAAATTAAATCGTCGATTAGTATTAAAAAGTAGCGCCGCCTGTTTAGCAATGCCATGGTTTGAGGCATTAGCAAGCCCCAATGAAACATTAGCCAAAAGGTTTGTTGCTTTTTATGTACCCAATGGAATGCACATGGTCGATTTTCGGGCCAAACAAGATGGATTATTATCTGAACAAACATTACCTTATATTTTGTCACCCTTAGAAAAAATTAAAAATAAAATCACTTTAGTAAACGGTCTGGCTAATAAACCAGGTAATGCTGATGGTGCGGGTGACCATGCTAGTGGCACCGGCTCTTTTATGAGCTGTGTTAAAGCTCGCAAAACCAAAGGCGACAACATTAAAAATGGTATTTCAATTGACCAAGTGATTGCCAATAAATTACGTGGCTCCACCCCTATCCATTCTTTACAACTGGGTTTAGAAGGTGGCAGTGCCATTGGTGATTGTGATTCTGGTTATTCTTGTGCGTATGTCAGAAATATTTCCTGGGCAGGTGAAAAACAACCGCTTAGTAAAATTGTGAATCCCCGTCTTTTATTTGATCAATTATTTACAGGCACCGACCCAAATGAAACAGCTGCACTGCGTGAGTTACGTAGAATAAAACAAAAATCTATTTTAGATTATTTAAGTGAGCAAACTTTAGCGCTTAAAAAATCAATCAGTTTTAAAGACAAACAAAAACTAGATGAATACCAAACTTCAATTTATGAGTTAGAACATAAGTTAAATAGTAACGTTAACGGCAGTTGTAATAACATTGAGTTAGAATCCACAATTGGTAATTTACCAAAACACAGTGAATTAATGAATGATTTAATGGTTGCCGCGTTGCAATGTGGTCACACCAATGTGATTAGTTACATGATGGGTAATGGCGGCTCAAATCGAAGTTTTCCATTTTTAGATATTAATGAGTCACATCATAATATTTCGCATCATCAAGGCAACAAAGACAATCACGAAAAACTTAAAAAAATAAATCATTGGGAGTTAGAACAGTTTGCTGATTTGGTTACAAAACTGGATAATATTCAAGAAGGTGAAGCTACGTTATTAGACCAATGTTGTTTATTTTTATCCAGCGAAGTATCCGACGGTGATAGACACAACCATACCGACTTACCTGTAATATATGCAGGCTCTTTAGGCGGTAAATTAAAAACAGGGTCAGCGATCACAAATAAATTTAAACCTATTTCCGAGTTTTATATGGCTATTGCTAATGGTATGGACGTGCCACTTGAAAATTTTGGTAATGGATATCGTGCTTCTAAGTCTATTTTAGTTTAGGTTTCGGTTTCGGTTTCGGTTTCGGGTTAAACAAAAAAGAAAAATCGGTATGGGGTCAAACTTGGTTATGATTTTTAACTAATCACAGAATTTTATATGGCCATTGCCCAAAGTATGGACGTACCTCTTGAAAGATTTGGTAATGGATACCGTGTTTCTAAGTCGATATTAGTTTAGGTTTTTATATTTAGCTGTATGTGCTTGTGTATTTTTTCCTTTTTCTTTTTGGAGGGGGATTGAGGGGTAAATAATTGATTGATTATCGATCAATTAATCTACCCCCAAAATATTAACAGATTCACTTACGCTGCGGTCTGCGGTTTCGCCTTTGAAAAACTTACAGCATTCAATTACTTGAATGCTGCTTTTCAGTACTACTTAGGTGAATGAGTAATTCCTAAGACGGGACTTTAACCCGCTAGATACATTGCCGGTAACGGCGTACGGCCTGCCCCGTTTTAGTATTTGATTTCACATTTTACGTATTTCACTCAGCCCCTTAATAGTATAAAGAAACTCAATTTTAAAATTTGAATTTTCTTTCATAATATCTAAAACGTGGAATAAATCATCCCCGCAATACTTTCCGCCTGCGAAACAAATTTTCTTTTCATGTAATTCAAATTCTTTGCGTAAATTAAAGTACAAATCGTCACGTACTTTTATAAATGTATTTTGATTAATATCCAATTTTTTTTCATTTATCTCTCTTATAAATATTAAAAAGGAATTAAAGTGAAAGTCATATTTAATAGATACCGACATAAAATCATTATCCGCATTAATCGAACCCACAGATTCACTATAATTCTTGACTTTATAATTCAAACCATTCCTTTTACTCACACCTAAAACCACTTCTTTAACTTTTATTATTTGTGATATTGAAGTTAATTCAATCTCAGCCTCATAAACTTTGTACTTTATTTGCTTATCATTTCCAATACAACTTGGAGCGATTACAATAATAATCAATATAAACCATTTTTTCATATCATTTACCTGCCAATTCATTACTCATTAAACTATCAATACTATTAAAAGTATCAATACCTTGAAATTTATTTAATATGTGCCCCCCTGCAACTGTATTATTACCATACCCCACAGTCCTAACAGCCCATCCACATCATGTGTCATAAAAAGTGTTCGAGAATACTTACAAAGACATCCATAACAATTCGCACTAAACGCCGAATCAATAACTTCAATTTAGCATTTACTTAACAAATAATTAGCAACTTTTGTTTTAGCTGTAACATTTATTAACTCTCCTTCTACACAACCATGGATATCTATGTAAGCCCCCCCCCATTACTTGTTTTTGCTCTTTCCGAAAGAACACTCTGCTGACTTCCTTAAATCGAGAATATAGTTTTTAAGTTTATTTTTTTTCGACTTATTTAGAATATCATTATAAGCTTTTTTAGCTCTTTCTTCATTCCACTGCATAGCCAAATGACCAGGAAGATTATGAAAAATATCAGATAAAGAATGTACCATTTTTAGGTCTTCACTAATCCTAATTTCCATTAATATAACACTCAACATTTTAAGCAATACATTACGCGAAGGAGTATCGTTATCATCTAATTGTATCAATAAAGTTTCTCATCATTAAAAGAGCCTTAGTAAGAAAAGATTAGGACTTCATACTGATATCCGAAGTCAAGCCTTGACCCCCATTGGTTTTAACTTAGTGCCATTCCATTCTGACTCCAGACAGTTGACCAATCATTCTGGTCCAAAGGTACTCTGTCTGCTAACAACTTTCGTTTCAATTCTATAAATATCCCTTCTTTCATCATTATACAAAATTCTTACATTTACACCATCTTGAAACTTACTACTAACTTAAGGGCTATACCCTATCCCTATTGTATAACCGAAATAAGAAAAATCGAATTCAACTCCGTCAACTGTAAATGAACCTGGTTTTCGAAATTCAGGTTGAGCAGGAATATGCTCAGATACCTGCCCTTCAACAACTACATATTTATTATTTCTAAATTCTAATCTAATTAAATACTCTAAAACCAATTCCCTTGAAAAAGAAAAAAACATAGTAATCACTATGAAGCACACAAAAAAGATGTAAAGCTTTCTAGCTATTGGTTTAGGATTTTTTTGGGCCAAGATAAAATCATAATACCTGAAGCAACTAAAACTGCAGAATAAATAGCAACAGATGTAAACAGTATCCCAGTAAATCCTGGGATTTCATAAAACAATTCATAACTCACAAAACAACCTCACATTAAAATAATAATCCATTTAAATCACCTGCTTCAAGTGGATCATAATTACTTAAATCTAATTTATCATTCATTTGATTTAAAATTGGAAAGGATCAACTCTCTTACTTCACAATACTAATTAACAAGTAATACCAATACACACTTAATTAAGAATTAACGATAGTAACAAATCATTCTGATTATGTTAATCAAGTATTAGCTTTAACTTCTCAGTATTTATGCGATAGTTGGGGGATTTTTTCGATTTTATATTATATTTATTTAAAAGCGGATTTAAGAAACACATCTTACATTTACTAACAAAAAATTCATAACTAATATCTTTAATACAATTTCCATACATTTATTCAAATTTATAAAATGTTTTTTAACAAGATATTGAATTTATATTTTATTAAAGAGAATTCCGGATAACGAAAAATGTAGTCTGCTCGTGTGTTTATTCAGATGCATGTGGAAAAAATATAAAGAGGCGGTAACGACTAACAAACTTCCAAAATCAAAAAAGCGGATTAAGTGACCACTTAACCCGCAATTTCAAACAACATCCATTTATTTCTCATCACCTTAAAACCTTAAGAGACTTTATAAATCTATTATACGGGATAGAAAAATTAAAAACCCGTCCAATTTTAAGCTAAGTTTTAAAATATGCTATAAATTTACAACTGAACACCGATAGAAAGGATAGGAGGGCGAATTGTTAAGCCACTTGTTGTTACATCATACACAGCGGGTAGACGTAATTCTAAAATCGTATTTTCAAAACGATGACAGTAAGTCAAACTATAAGCATAATTAAACGCCCTATCATCGTTAGAATTGGCAAACCCAATATCGGGCACCTGTGTAAGTTGAATGTACATTGAAACATAATTAGTTTGATTATTGATTATCATTCCCAGATTAATTGACGAGGCAAACGATAGATTAATACCCGCGTCCACAGCAAGATCGAATTTGTTATTACATTTAATTTGATATTTAACATCGGTCCCAATGGAAGGTAACATTGGTGTAAGTGGTGGTGTGTCTTGACTATTTACACCCACAATAATGGTAAGTTAATATGGTAATCAAAATCTAATTTTTTGTTTATTGAGTGCCGTACGTTTTTTGTAATACACTAAAAATAACGACTTCACTACTGTCATCACTACTTTTTTCATTAAAAAGTGACGTGACACTGACAGTAAATACAGATTCTTATTCACCGACAGCTACTATGGATGTATCTTGCATTTGTTACATGGATCCACAGCTGTTAAATACAACGATTAAAATTCCTAGGAATAGTATTTTAGATTTTAAACAATTCATATAAAGTGTGCTGTTGATTATTGTTTTTATGATTACAAAAAAAAAGGCGAACCCAGTAATTTCTAGGTTCACCTTTTTAACTTATAAACATTTAACTTAAACTCATTTAATTTTTACACATTAAAAATGTGAATCTAAATAATTATAATGTTTTTAAATACTCAATCAATGCCCAAGCACTTTGTTTGTCATCACTCCAATCCAGTTTATAGGTTTTATCATTTAACTGAATATCTTGATCATGACCTTGATGACTGATTGATGGCGAACTGGTTGTATCAAATAAATAACCTTCTTGTTTTGTCCAATCATTCACTTGCCAAACAAAACCGACTAATTTTTTATCATAACTTAACTGACTTTTTACAAATACATCTGGGCGCTCATTAGGTACTAACATATGGTACAACGTTGGTACTGATCCATTATGTAAGTATGGTGCTTGTGCCCATAATCCTGGAAACGGCAATGCGTTATAACCGTTTTGCACTTTGGGTGGCAACATAACTTGTTTTGACTGTCCTACTAATGACACCCCTCTATATTGCGCACATGGCTGCACTTGTTCGCCTTCCATTTCAATAGTTGTGGTAGGTGAACAATTTGAATCCCCAGCAAAACTGGCTTGAGCACCTACGGTTATAATAGTACCCGCCACATTAGCACGGCCCATGTCGGTGCCCATTTGGGTATACACCATTCCGTTATTAGGTTGATGACAATCGGCGCAATTATCTTTAAATAATGTTTGGCCTTTTTTAGCCAATTCTAAATCGACATCAAATGGATAAATAGCAGGTGGCAATTTTTGCAGCAATTTTTCGGCATGAGCGGAGACACTGATATCAATATTAGCAAAACCCAATGTAATTTGAGCCGCGATATTTTTATACATCGGTAATGGTATATGCCCATTCCATTGTCCACCCCCATTAATTAAACGTGTTTTGTCTGCGTTCCAAACGGGGTCGTGCGAGTCTTGATCCCATACCACCATAATGTCAGTAACACCATGACTACCAGGCTGCACAAGTGGTGCAATAATTTTTGTCGCTGCGCTGTCATTAAATGCTTGATACGCAGATGCGGCATTAAAACCAATTGCGTCTTCCATGCCTGCAAAACCAGAATTTATTCGATCTTTAATATTGGGATAATATTTTTTAGTTAATGTTACCCAACTTGCGTAAACTTTTTCCTGATGGGTAACAAATTCATTAATTATATTTGTTGCATCATTTTTAAATAATTCAATTTGTTTGGCTTCATAATTACTATCAAAATTTCGCCCGTCGTATCTATAATTATTATAAAAATAATTTGAGTCTTGTTGTTCCACTTTTTCTAATTCAGCTAAAAAACGCGCAACCACCAATTGTGATTTTTTGGTTTTATCTGTTTCATTATCATAAATTTTATCAAGAGACTGAACAATACGTTCACGATAACCAATAACATTAAATTCAGTATTTACACCACCATCTAAATATTCAAATGTTCCGTCATCTAAACGTACACGCCCTATATGACAACCACCACAGGTAAATGATGCGTAATCAATTTCAGCATTTGCATCTGTACGCACTAAACCTGTAAAACCGATTCCACGAGGAAAAGGATAACCAACTAAACGCTCGTCATTAAACAAACCCATTACCGATAAAAAGTTATCTTCGTCACCCCAAAATTCAGGTGCTACTTTTGGTAATAATTTTAATACAATTAATGGAATACCATTAGTTGCACTCACAGGAAAGTTTGCAAAATGATCGTAGTTAACTTGTTTTGATTCAATATGATCAGCGATATCAGCACGGCGTCTTGCTTGTGCTTTTTTCCAGTCTTGTGGAACAGGTTTAACATAAGCAGGGCCAACAGGTGACTCTAAACGACTTTCAAAGAACCCACTTGCTTTTGCGTAAAAAAAGGCAATAACAAACGGCGCAAGTATTAAAATAATGTATTTAATTTTTTTTAACATGACTTCCTCAATATTTAATTTTAAAACTGTATTTTTATCAATGGCACAAAAAAAGCCTCGCATTTCTGCAAGGCTTTTATAACCAGTTTTTTATTTCCAAGTTAAATTATATTCTTCAGGGAAAGGCCCGTCTTTATAATCCATTTTGCCTGTCGCTTTAATATCGTTACGCATTAATACTTGGCGCACCATTTCTGGAATCATTGCCATACCTACGTATTTACCCAAACAATCGTGTGAAGCAAAACCAAAATTAAAGTTATGATACCAATTTCGGTTTGAATCAAATTCTTCAGGGTTTTCATAAGAATATTCATCAAACATTGCAGATTGAGTTAACTGTAAAACATTGGTTCCAGCAAGGATCGTTGTTTCATGATCCGTGCCTTTTGCAATTGTATAATCCACTGACATTTGACGAAACAGGTAAGGACTAATTGGCACAAAACGCAGTGCCTCCCATACCATGCAGTCTATTTTAGTAGTATTAGTATCAATTGCCGCCGCTTTTGCTTCTTGTAAAATTTCGGGACGTTCAAGGAAATAATCAATAACCTGTGACACCGCTTGTGACGTAGTTTCAACGGAGCCAATTAATAATCCACCAGCGTTTGTGCCAACACGTGCAATCGGAAAATCCACCTGAGGTGCAAACGAGCTTCTTATCATACGTTTTAGAATATCGTCTTTAAATTCTAAATCGGGTTTTCTTGCAATTTTTCTGAATATATTAATAAACGATAATGCTTTGCCTAAGAAACGATCTTTTAAATAAACCGTTACTAATTTACGCCCCATTAAAATAGTTACATACTGCGCTAACTCTTCAGAACACTGGGCATGGATATCCACAATTTCGTTATAACGAGTTTCAGAGTTTAGATCAAATGGTTGATTGTGGAATGTATTGTATTGATTCCAATATGACCATTTTAATAATTTCTTACGATTGATACCATCTAATCCAAAGTATTCTTGCACCATGATGGCTGGCACCATTCGGCAATAGTCATTAACAATTTCAATATTGCCTTTTGCGTCATCTAATATTTCTTTTGCTGAATCACGAATCAATTTACGAATTCTAGGAATGTCATCACGATTTAACATACTTTTCATAATCGATTTTTCACGATAATGTAATGCATCGTCGTCGTGCGCCATTAAGTAGCCTGGATCAGTATCCGTGACACCCATTTTAGGTTTATACAACGCCGTAGTAAAAATAGTTGGCATTTGTAAGCTGTCACGTACGTCAGTGAACAACGCTATTAACGTACATTGTGGTGACACTAAAATTGGACGTTCTTCACGTAACTGTTTAAAAAATGGTAGCGGCTCAGTTTTCATCCATTTTTGCACTAAAGGATATTTATCTTCTTCAGCAGCGGCGTCATATTGTTCTAAATAATTTTTAGTCATTGTCATCGCTCCTTATAGAGTCTTTAAGTATTCAAGTAATGCCCAACGTTGCTCATCTTCAAACGTTGCTGTTGTTGATCCATCTGCATGCTCAAACATAACTGGTCCATAATTATGACCTACATTGGTATCACCTTGTCTGAATGTAGTGAATTCAAAACCGTCATAACCTTCTGAGATAAATCCAACTTCTAGCGTATCAAATTCACGTGAACCCACCATAAATACATCTGGGCGATATGCATAATCAGTAGAATCGCCCTCTTTGTAATTAGGTAACATCAAATCGTATAACGTGGGAACCGAACCATTATGTAAATAAGGTGCCGTTGCCCAAATACCATTTAAAGCACGTGCTTTATAAGCCAACAAGGAGTTGTAAGGGTTGGACGTTGTATCCGCTATATAGTCACCTGACTTGATTGTATTTGGTATATCATTTTCAAAAAATGAAGAAGCTAATACATAGATACGATCTAACCAACGACGTACAAAGAATTTATCAGGATCAGGTGTTGCAATTACACCTATGGTTGCCGATGTTAAAATTTGCACAACCGGTGCGTTTTCACGAATAACCACATCACCTACATCGGTTGATTGCACTGTATGTTTAAAGTTGCCTGATTTGCCTGTTGCATGCACACCATTCATAGCTGCTTTACTGTCGGTTTTAACCCCATCTATAGCTGTCATGCTTGCAATGATCATACGGTCTGCATTATCACGGTCTACAATTTCATGACAAGACTGACAGTACTGCGCATAAAGTAATTCACCTTGCGCCACTAGATCTTTATCAAAATAACCCAATTTATCTTCAGGCCAAACAGGTGATTGCAATAATTTAAGCTGCGCTTCTAAACGATGTAGATTAATTAAATCAATAGACGATTTAAAATCAACCACTTCGTTTTTATTTTTTTGATCAGTTAATATTGTTGATAAATCAAATCCGTCTTTTTCATGACTTGTCCAATCTAATGTACCAAACACACCAATTACTTCACCAGTGTTACGCCCTAATGGACCAACACCACTGTTATTAGCTATACCATTCCACTGGGTATAATCTGACTGTCCTATATCCCAAATAAACGGATAACTTACTGGTGCATTGGGTTCATTAAATATGGCGTTACGTACACGTAATAAATCACGCTGATTCAGTCCTGGGTATCCATCTTCTGAAAACTTTAAACGCTCTAGAATCAAACCAAACTGTTTATCAACAATAATATTTTCGTTTATGTCAGCTAATACTAAATTAATTTCGTCTTTGTTTAGAATACGACGGCCACCCGGTGCGGTTACCATAGACATAGCCTGCGCTAATTGTGGGCGGTTAATCATGTGTTGTAATACACGGTTATAAATACGACCAAAGGCATCTAAACGCGCGTAACCATAATCGATGTGACTGTGATTAACTGTATTATATAATTTGATTGTTTTTAACCACTGGGCTAAATCTTCTTCAACCGCTGCTGGTTTTTTGTAATCGTTTTTAAGCGCAATCACATTTTTAATAAAACGTTGATTTTTTTCTTCGTCGTTAATGGTTGCTTCCATTGATTTTTCTAAGCTATGTAAAAAACCAACCATGTCTGCCATTGATGGACCACCATCAATACGAATGGCATGAGTAATACCTTCTGAATTTTTATAGTTAATTTGGTTGGTATGACACGCAGCACAGGTATAACCAATATAATCTTTGCCTTGATAGCTGTCTTTTACTAAACCTACGGGTAAACCATCAGGATTTAAAAAAGTTTCCTTTTGTGGAAGGTAACGATATTTATCTATATTTTGATTGTCTCGAAATAATACTTCAGAGTCTGCTTGCTCTAATGCTATAAACAAATCATAAGGCATTAAATCTGAACCTTGGCTTGTATTGTAAAACCATAATGATTGAGACTCACTCCAACCTTGATCTAAATAAGTAGGTGTCTCATAACTTTCTTCAAACGCACCATCTGCAATTGCCATGGCACCACGATCTTTGTCGTTATCCCAGTTTTGGTAAGTTTTACCAGCAATAAGAGCAATTACCATTAGCCCTACAACTAATCCGGATATTCGCCAAAAGTTTTTTAGAAGTTTAAATATGATCGTGAAAATGTACTGGAAGAACGTTGCCATTTGAAGGTCCCTTTTCATGTCTGTTCTTATTTTGGACATGAGATTATTAAAAGTTTATTTTTATTATTTTAAGTCTCTAAATGCTGGACTAAAAGTTAGTTTCTATTTTTAAATACTCAATAAAAATAGAATAAACACACTGCTAAATGCTTATTTTGCAGTAAACTAACTGATTAATGTTTGTAATGCCAATCTTTTTTGAACAGCGAACGAGGCTAGAAGACACCTACTGTGCTTTAGGTCAATATATCTGCGGTATTGCTTATTTAAATAATATTTAGAAGGGTTTGTTTTGTTAGGTATATACCAATTTTGTTATAATTATTCTCTATTTTTTATAACACAATAACAAATCTGTTTTTTGTTGAAAAGCCGATCAATTAGCTAAAATAATTTGATTTGCAGGTTATGATTTAGGTAATGATTAGAGGATTAGGCAAAAGTGATTAATTGTATTTGTGTTGCACTAGAATTGCATGTCATGTTCTATCAAACAAAAAAAAGAGGCGCTAGCCCCTTTTTTTAATTTCTTAAAAACTTAAATTTCATTAATATTTATTTCAGTAATATTTATTTCACGTACATCATTCATCACAGCTTGCATTGCTTCATCACGATACATCAATGCTTCTTTAGCGCCTGTTTTTGAAATAACCGACTCACAATTAATCATACCTAAACGCAATGAATATAATGTGTCTTTACCCTGTGCTAAACCCGCTACAAAACCAGAAGCTAGTGAATCACCCGCACCTGTCGTTTCTACAACCATAATATTATTTGATGGTTTAGCGTGATACATTTTTTCACGATCCCATACGTATGAACCGTCTTTACCATTAGTGATCACTAAATACTTAGGTGGTAAATGCGACATCATCTCCATTAATTCGGTTATTGTTTTTAATGCACCCGATTTTAGACCTAAAAATTCACAGGCCTCTTCTTTGTTCATGATTAATACTTCTAAGTTATCAATCAATGGTTTTAGTTTTTCGTAACCTTGCACAGCTTGGTATGAAGATGGGTTAAAAGCGAATTTCGCTGAAGTCATCTGGGCAATTTTTACAATGGTTTCAAATGATTCGTGCATCATTGATGATGAATAAATCCACTTAGTGTCTAATTCTGGCACTTCATCAATGTGTAATGCGTCATTCACACCTTTATAAGTTAAGATTGTACGATCACCTGAAATTGAATCCATTACAATAGAAAAACCAGAGGTTAAACCTTTTGCACGCGGACCAATAAAGTCTACCTTCTCTTTTTTCAGCATATCAACAATAAAGTCACCATTTGAATCATCGCCAATTTTACCCAAAAAACCCGTATTTAAACCTAAACGCGAGAAAGACACGGCAGTATTGGTACCACCACCACCTGTTGTTTGGTTCATTTTGTTGATAAGTACTTTTGAACCCAATGGGAACGCAATAAATTCTTCTTTATGGTGACGTGTATCGATTCGAACTAAATCAGAATCGGTTGAAACAAATGTGTCCACTAGCGCACTACCAATGGTGATGACATCAAAACTCATAATAACCTTCTTATATTCAGGTGCACGGCAAATTGTGCGGTGTGGATAAAACGGCCTATTTTGCCCTATTTTGTGTTTGGTTTGTAGCGCTATTTATAAGTAGTTCGTATATTAAAAGCAACACAGTTAATAAGTAACGATATTTGGCAGATTAGTCGTGTTTAACGATACTATTCACGTTGAGATTATTATTTATTGTTTCCCATGATATCTCTGTTATATTTCAAACTTAATTATTCAAAAAGGCATTGATATGACTCAATCTAAAACACTATTTCAAAACAAACCCACCAAATTATTTATAGGTATTGCGTGGTTTGCACTATTTATTGGTATTGCTATGTATTTAATAGGGCTTTGGAATGTTAAAGATATGCAGCTAAATGAAAAAGGCTTTTATTTAACTGTATTATTATTCGCCTTACATTCGGTTATTTCACTACAAAAGAACGTAAGGGATAAAATTGAAGGCAAAGAAGTGAATTCGGTATACGAGATAATTACTTGGGCGGCGGTTTGTACCCCTATTTTGTTTTTAATTATCGGTTTATATAATGCCAATTTATTATTAAGTGAAAAGGGATTTTATGCTATTGCTTTTTTTATGAGTATGTTTGCGGCAATCACTATTCAGAAAAATACACGTGATTTGGCGTTTTTTGCTAAACATAATCCAAAGATGGAATTGGATACTGAGGAAGTTACTGAGAGTTAAAGCCTTATAGTTGATGAAATTTAATGTAAAAAAAACCCGCTATATACGGGTTTTTAATTATTTAAATAAGATTACTCCACCTAAATTTAGTTCAGCACAATCAATAACATCGCCATTCAATGAACATTCTTCTTCATAAGTATCATAATTATATTCATGGATTGCTTTAGTATTATTTGCACCTGTAATAGTAGTAATAGCAGAAGTATCATTATCAATTATTGAAAAACCTAAAGTACCCGTTAAATCAGTACTGACTATATCCACATCAAATGTAGTAGTTGAATTTAAAGTTTCAAAATTTATAACCATATTAAGGTTATTATAAGCCAAAGAAGTCACATCTGGGATGCCTGAAAAATAAGCAGAACCCATAAGTTTTAACATGGTATCAGTCACTGATATTTCTAGTTCACCATTTGTTGTAACCTCATCAAAAGTACAATTTGAGAAAACAAGAGACATCTCTCCAATTTCACTAGACTCATCCACATCAGCAGTCATTGTCATAAATCCAGTATCACATTCGATATTTTCAGACATTATACTTTTAACATTTAAAGACTTTGGTGCAATATCGGTAACTGAGTCCGAATTATTTTCAGCTACATTCATCCCAGATAAAGCTGCATTTGATTTTGCGACCGACTCTTTGTTTAGTTCAATAGTATAACTAGCTGATGCTCCAGTACTATTTTCAATTTTTTCATCATCACCACATGAACTCAAACCAACAATTGCACTGATAGCTACAGCTAAAGATATTTTATTCATTGTTTTTCTCCAATTTTAACGCTTATTCATTGAAATCTAATATGATTTCAATCCTAGATTATATAATACACAGAAAATATAACAGAATTACGACTAATGATTATGGCTAAATTACTTTTATCTAATAAAAAAACTTTTTACAATTTCATCTGAAAATACTTTAGATTCTTTTAATTCATATTTTTTCGATTCACTTAACTGACCAAACAATGGAAATCCGCCACCTAATAAAATGGGAATAGTAGTAATAATCAATTCGTCGATTAAACCTTGTAGCAAAAAGGCTTGAATGGTTTTGCCTCCATCGATATAACAGTGTTCATACCCTAACGCTTTGGCCTGTTGTAAAACTACAGCAGGCTCGCCACTCATTAAATGTATTTTGTCTTCATATCCTTTTGGAATTTTTTTAAGTGTTGTACTTAATACAATAACTGGTTTTGTGTATGGCCAGTCACAATCAAAATCTACTACTAATTCAAATGTATTACGCCCCATTATTAATACGTCGATTCGGTCCATTAATTGGAGATAACCCAAATCACTGCCGTCTTTATTTTCGATCTCGTGTAGCCAATCAACTTTATTATTTTTATCGGCTATGTAACCATCTATGCTAGTTGCGATATAAACTGTATTTGTCATTTTTTATTCTTATTTTTAGTTTTAAATTAAAGTTGATTCGTATTTATAGTTTCACTTTGATAATAATATAATCTAAATAACACTTATAAACCGTAACGTGATTTCTTGCCAGTTATAATCAATACGTCACTTCGGTATTTTAATTGTGTATAACCCATACCACTGACTTTTATATTTTATTTTCGATCTCGTGTAACCAATCAACTTTATTATTTTATCTGCTATATAACCATCGATATAAGTTGCGATATAAACTGTATTTGTTTTCTTATTTTTAGCCTTAATTAAAGTTGATTCGCTTTTCGAATTTTACCTTGGTAATGATACACCCTATGTAATATTTCCAATCCGTACTTTGATTTTTTGCAAATTATAAAATCGGGTTTAGTGATATCATTGTCAATTATTTGTTTTATGTTATTTATTTTTTTATGTTCGCTGCGCATGAATCTGCCAATATTTTTATCAAATTCAGTTATGGCTTTTTTATATTTAAAATCGTACTGCTCTTTAATTTCCTGCCCGTCTTCATCAAAATACTTAAATACAATTTTTGTATTCTCTTTTTCAATTTGAATTTCTTGAATTCTATAGACAAGATGATCTTTTAATTTTAATGCATTTTTTAGCATATCGTCTGGATCAATTAGTTTTTCTGAACATTTAATACAGTTTCGAGCTGCAATATCATTTTCTGCCATACAAGTTGGGCATTGTTTAAAAACATAACGATAATCACATTGTTTTGTTTCACCTTCATTGTTTTCAATCATTCCCATACAGCGTCGTCCGAAATGCTCCATGATATCGCCATCACTATCAACTAAACCCCAAAACTGATTGGCAAACTCACAGATTGGACAAAATACTTGTACTATTTTTGAATCTTTATTGGGTTTTTTACTACCAATTTCAGGACTATGAATGTCGTAATTATTTCCAGCATAATCTAAAACCAAACATTCCTTTTTATCGGGATATAACCTTAAACCACGACCAATCATTTGTTGGTACAAACTTACCGATTCGGTGGCACGTAAAATAGCAATCACATCAACATGTGGTGCATCAAATCCGGTGGTTAAAACCGACACATTAATTAAATATTTTATATTATTAGCTTTGAAATCTTTAATTATTTTATCGCGTTTTTTTAAATCGGTTTGACCTGTAATTAATCCTGTTTTTTCATTGCTTAAATATTGTTGAATTTCAAATGCGTGCTCAACTGTGGCAGCAAAAATAATCACTCCATTTTTCTGAGCACTTTTATTAACAATATCTTCGCATATACCTTGAGTGACTCTTGGGTATTTACGTAATAATTCATTTACATTTTCTTCATTTTGAAATAATTCATAATTTTCAAAAGCAATATTAATGATATTCGCAGGGGTTAAATATTTTTCTCTAATTAACTGCCCAATTGAGATTTCGTATATACAATGTTTGAATATAGGTGTTTCGACATCACGTAAAAATCCGCGGTAGTGTTGTTTATATACCCAACCTTTATTTAAACGATAAGGGGTTGCGGTTAATCCCAATACTTTGACTGGGTTATTACTGTTTATAAACTCAATTAATTTTTGATACTGAGTAGCTGTTTTAGCTTTTTCATCCGACCAATCCACTCGGTGACATTCATCGATAATGATAAGTGAATAGTCTTGGCTAAATTTTTCCAAATTAGCGCTGATGGATTGAATGCTACCAATTGTGATTTGTGCGCTATGGTTACGTTGTTTTAAACCCGCAGAAAATATATCCACATTAATACCCAGCTGCTGAATTTTCTGGGCATTTTGCTCCACCAACTCTTTAACATGGGTCACAATCAAAATAGGACGTTTGGCTAATTTAGCCAATTGCGCAATAATCAGCGATTTGCCTGCACCGGTTGGTAATACTAAAACAGCCGATTCCTGACTGCCTTTAAAGTGTTTAATTACCGCGTGAACGCAGTCTGTTTGATAATCTCTTAACTGTATTTTCATTTTATGTGAATTAGGTTTGATTAATAGAGTGTTTGTTTACTTAAGGAAACAGTAAATAACAGTGTTAAGGGCTTTTGCGCTGTAAAATTGTCACAAATAACAATTTAAGTGGCAGATATGAAGTTAATCAATAATACATCGTTACACAATGTAATTAAAAACACGACAGCATTACCAAATAAAGTCGGTTTTATGTCAGTATTACTATTATCGGCTTTTGTTTTTAGTAGCTGTGAAGATTCTTTGACAGATAATACATTAACTGACCATACAGAAACATCTAGCCCGGCTGCTGTTGAGATTAATCGTGTTTCAGCAACCGTTAATCAAAACAATATTACTGTTATTGCTAAATCGATGATTCAAACTTTAAATCAAATCAACCCTGCACTTTCGAATGATATTTATTCTGTTGGTACAATTGAAAAATCTGGAGCAATGAATAACTGTGCTTATTCAGGCCTTCAATTTTCTGAAACATTAAAATACGATGCCCTTACTTTTGTTTATGATTTAGAGTTTTTAGATTGTCAAAAAAGTGCTGATAACGACCGTTTATTAGGTGAATTAAGCGCCGATGTTATCTACAGCACAACAGATAATAAACACAATTATTCATTAGATTTAAATAGTCGATTAAAACAAACCAACCGTTATGGGCAGATGACAGTTAGCCATGTAAATAGCTTTATTCAAGTAAATGGCAATACAAGTACTCAGTCTTTTACTGCACAAATTTTATTAGACGGTCACGGCACTTTTTTTGTTAAAAGTGTGTCATTACTTAAACAAGATAACCAAACACAACAATGGATTTCAGGTCACTTAATATTAAGCAGTATTCAACAAGATATTGATGTGTATATTGAACGTGACGAAGGTTTGTATTTTGAGTTTGCAGACGGCTCAATGCAGGTTATTACTTGGGATGAACTAAGCTCACTTTAATAGACTTACCGTTGAATAGTGAATCCAAAACTTAAACGATTGATTGGCAGTGTTAATGCAGCCGAACCTTCGAATTGATTAACAAACATCCATCTTGTATATAAAGAAATATTCGATGTAAAAAAAGCTCTAAACTCTTGCTGAATATCAAGTTCAAAATAGGTTTCATCACTCCAATCAAAGGTTAAAAAAACTGGCCTAGCTTCAAAACCCACACTGTAAAATAGATTTCGTTTGAGCTGAAATAAAGTATGTGCACCTAAACCAATACCAATATCTTCATCGTTATTATGCTGGCGTAGATATAAATTAAGTCTTGTTTTTATATTACCCTGCGCTTCATTTTTATAACTTTGATAACTATCTATAAATACACCCAGACGCCAAAGGGTATAGTGTTTTGCCCTTCGTTGACTCAAACCTATGTAACCAATATTTTTTTCATATATATTCTTAAATTTTGGTGCAATCACAAACCCTACTTTAATATCATAATCAGTGAGGGTACCGTTAAACTGGGTCAGATATCGAAAGGTGGAATGATCTTCAGGGGTAATATCGTAAGGTGCTATGACAATATTGGGCTCAGGGATAATCAGCTCAGCGAGGGAGTCATAAGGAATAATGGAGAGTATAAACAAAAACACATAATGCATAACAATATTTCAAACATTGGATACATTAAGTGTAGACGAAAGATCTAAGCTATTGCCTGAATAGACATAGGTTGATTGGTTTTCCAACCCATCATTTTTGCAGTTTTAACTAACAATGTATTGGTTGATACCAATTCTACCTCAGCGTAGAACTGACATTCGTAATATTCTTGCGCTTTTTGAATGGCACATGGCAATAATGCTTGTACATTATTAACATCAATTGCATGAATAAATGGCATATATCCTAAATTTAAATGCGTTGAAGGCATTAATAAAGAAGTGATAGCGGGCCAATTTCTTGAAATTAAAACGATATTTAAATTTGGATTATCAAATGAATCAATTACAGATTTTACATTTATTTTATTCACTTGACGCTGGATAGGATTAAGCATCATATCTTGGCGCATATAATCGATACAATAAGATTGAATTTCATGTCTTTCTTGATCGGTTAATTGATGTAACAAATGCTTTTGAACAATCTGTTTTAAACGGAATTCATCAGTTTGCTCACTTTTTGCAAGGGTCACTTCCCGAGGGATTTGAGGCATTACCGCAGAAATGGCACGGCCAAAACATTCATCAGGTAAATTTGACTGAACTAATTGATCGGCATCGAATATAACTAACTTCATATAATTAACTTCATATATATAGGTTCGACTTCATAAATAGAAAACACTGTAAGTGCAAATTTACACATTGAATAAAGATAATACTTGAGGTGCATTTATATAGAAAGCAATCAATCTATTATTTTTTGTATTTGAGAGGACTTTTGCCATTTCATCTGTTGTTTGTATTACAACCACTGGCCTTCTATGGATTTTAACTTAAATTTGGATGTTTATAATTCAATCTTTGTCCGTTTTTGTTATTTCAACTTAGATTCATTCATTTATACACAACCAGTAAAAATTACTCAACAACTGTCTTTAACGCTTTAAAACACCAGCGTGATCACCTCACGTACTGGCCTGGTAACAGTTGATTCACCTACATTAAATAATACATACAAGCTTTTGTGCTAAATACACTTAATATTGCATCCGACCTAAAGAAAATAGTCATCAAGATATCAAACCTTTTACGTGATTTTGATTAGAATAATATAGGCTCAATATCAGCTTAATAAAGATTTGATTCACGCATAATCAGTTATATATGAGTACGTTCAGCGCTTGAGTCCGAATAACCTTGGTTTACAACCTCCCTTCACCCTAAAACTTCCAAGCTAAAACACCCAAAATAACTTATTCATCAGTACTAATGTTAGTGCAGCTATTAAAATCACTGAAACAGAATATATTGTGAATGATATTAAAAGTCACATTCCAAACGTTCTTTACCCTAAATTAGGCCAAGTTAGATTTGATTAGAAGAACATAGCAAATTGATATTAAAATTACGGCTCCACAACATAAACGGTCTATTAACTCGTGAGTAAAATTGTTAACTTTTAGTTAGTTTTAAAGAGTCAGCTACTGGCTGTGCGATTTGGTAAATTCAATTCCCATAACTGCAACACATTACTCCCCCCTTACCAACCCCCTGTAATCACTGGGCTTAACTTATTAATCTATCTTACTAGTCAGAAATTTCATTTGCGTCGAACCTATTTCTCTTTCTTCGTTATTAGATACAAGTATAATTGTATTATCTTTTAAATCAGGGCAAGAAAATGAAAGCCATTTACGTTATTAAATTATTAATTACCTCAGCCATAATCTTTTCTAGTTCCAGTTTACTTTCTGCAAAGTCACCCCTTAGTGAACCACAAAGTAGCCAACAAAAACCTCAAACCCTTTATCTTCAAGATGGAACAATCATCACTGGCTCTATTATCTCTGAAACAAACAATCAGATAATAATAATGACTCGTTTTGGTGAAACTACTATTAACAAAAGTGACCTAATAAACAAAAAAATAACGGTCACTTTAAAATCTGGTGACGTTATTATTGGCACCATACAGTCTGAAAATGAAACTGATATTGTTGTAAAAACAACTTATGGTTTAATTACCCTTTTTAAGAATGACATTATTGAATTAAGTGAAGGTATCAACTCAAACCCTAAACCGAAAAAAGAAAAGTTCACCATTGCTGAGGATTATTTAATAGATATTTTTCAAGATCCTACGGGCAATACTTTAAAAGCGGACACTGTCTATATATCTGGGTTATCCCTAGGTTATGCCTTTAATGATAATTTCCAAATATCAACTCGCTATGATGGATTTCTTTATCAAAACTTTAATTTGAGACCTA
>JALJPK010000031.1 GCA_022968985.1 Pseudomonadales bacterium
GCAACAACCGATGTTGTTAGCCCTCAATCCATATCACTATTGAGTAAATTAGGTTTTAAAGAAGAGGGGGTGTTGCGTGAATATGGTTTTTGGAAAGGTAAGTTTCATGATGTCAGGTTGTTCTCTTTACTTCGCAGAGAGTCTAAAAATAAATATTGAAGCATTAAATCTACTTGGGTTAAAGAAAGGGTTAAAGGACATGCAGGTCTAAATAATTTAAAATAATCCTATATTTAATATATTAAAAACAGGATTGGACTTCTTTAAAATACTCGATGTTCCTTTTTTTATTCCTTATTGTACTGTATTTGTTATAAATTCCGATTTTGTATGTCCAGTATATTATTTTGAATAATTGAAATAAAGCATTCAATAAAATAAGAATGCTTAAGTATAATTTAGATTTTTGAAAATTACGTGAGGTTGTTTAATTAAATATTAAAGGATTAATAAAAACGCGTGAACCATAACGGTTTGTAGGAAAGTTGCCATAGACTCATCTAACACTATTCGATAGTATCCCACCCAGTCAAAAATAATAATAATAAATAGGTAATCACCTTAATTTTATGTGTATTTCAATAATAAGAACCCAATGGATAACTTTAATGTTACCCCTGCAATTAACTGCATGTCTTAGACTAAATAAACAACTGGACCCTTTAAGTAATATTCATAACATTAAAAACGGTGAATTAAATAAGGCAGATAACATATGAATAACGCTGCTTCTTTAGCTAAGGTTGCCGATTTATTCCAAACCCATCAAGCCTTTATACATTGTAACCAAGAAGAGCTAGCGCGCTTACTTTCAAAAATCAATGTCAAAAAATTTAAAAAAGATGAGACTCTGTTTAAGGCTGAGCAAAAAGCGCAAAACCTGTATTTTATCTTACATGGATCTGTAAAAGTAGAAAACGATAAAATTAAGAATAATACAGTTAATGATATTGTTGGTCAGGAAAGTATCTTAGGCATGAGTCATTATTTAAGTGATGTAAGTGCGAAAACAGACAGCCAAATAGTAGAGTTGCCTATTGCTGAGTTGGGTGCCATTTCAGCTGAAGTCAATTTCCATCAGCATGTTGTTGACAGTTTTTATAGACGTTTAGCAGATAAACCTATTAAAGAAAAAACAATTACTAAAACTGACACCGATGAAGAAGACGATAGTGCACATGTGTCTTATCGTGTGTTATTAGGTTGGCTTGCTGTTTTAGTCTGTCCACTTCTAGTTTATTATTTTTTGAATGCAACTGAAGGAAGTCCATTAAGTGAGAATGCAATTATTTTTGCAGCCATCTTAACCTCCAGTTCTGTTATGTGGATCTTCAGATTGTTACCTGATCATTTGCCGAGTCTATTTGCTGTATTAGGTGCGGTGCTCTTAGGGGTAACAAATGGCAGTAATGCATTTGTAGGGTTTTCTAGTAATAGCTTTTTTATGGCCTTAAGTATTTTAGGGCTTAGTGTTGTGATTCGATCATCGGGTTTAAGTTATCGGGTATTGTTGCATTTATTACGTATTGGACCTGAATCAAAAGTTTGGTACAACATTAGTTTTTTCAGTGTGGGTGCTTTATTAACCCCTATTGTGCCTACTGTTAATGGTCGTGTTGCTATCGTAGCGCCATTTTTAAAAGATCTATTAAGTGGTATGAGTAAAAAAGCTGGCAAAGCAGAAGGGCCAAGATTAAAAGCCAGTTTATTGTTTGGTACGAGCCTTTTATCCCCGATATTCTTAAGTAGTAAGTCTGTTAACTTTATCATGTTTGGTATGTTACCTCAGCAAACCCAGCAAGCTTTTCAATGGTTAGATTGGTTTATCGCAGCCTCGGTATGTGGTGGTGTATTACTTATATTATATAGTGTGACTGTCTTTATATTATATAGACATAAACAAAAAGTGATTTTACCGAAGTATATTGTACGTCAGCAAATCTCAACCTTAGGTGCGCTTAATCCAGCTGAATGGTCAGGTGTGATTGGTTTGCTTGTGTTAGTGGGTGGATTGATCTTTTCTTCTACACATAATATTGAAGTGGCTTGGGTTGCGTTAGCGATTATGTTTTATCTAATGATGTTTGGATTTTTAAGCCCTAAGGATTTACGCACAAAAGTTGATTGGAATTTTCTGATTTTCTTAGGGTCGTTGATTGGAATGATCAACATTATTAATCAAGTTGGATTAGATAGCTGGTTGATTACCCATATTTCTTGGTTGTCGGTTTATATGAAAGATGACCTGAGTATGTTTGTTGCTTTATTAGCGCTGATTACAACCTTAGTGCGTTTAATATTACCCATTAATGCAACCGTAATTATTTTGGCTACTTTATTGATACCCGCTGCGGTAGCTGTCAATGTCAATCCATGGGTAATTGGATTCTTAATATTATTTTTATCCGAAACATTCTTTTGGCCTTATCAGGCATCGTATTATCTTAATTTTTTAAGTATTACTCAAAAACATAATGAAAAAAATGATCCTAAAATGCTGATACTGAGTATATTCATTTACATATTTAAACTAGTTGCTATATATATCAGCATACCTTTTTGGCAAAACATGGGGTTCATATAATGAAATTAAGAAAATTATTACAACATATTATTATGTTAAGTTTTTTATTGACCGTGGTTGTATTTGCGTTAAAAGTGAGTAGCTCAAAACCTAGGTTGTTTATTTTGCATAGTTATCAAACGGATTATTCCTGGACAGCCAGTGTGAATATAGGCATTGAACGAGCAATGTTAAATCATGATCTAAATCATGATGTGCGTTTCCACTATATGGATACAAAAAAGAAATATAATACAGAAGAAAAACAACAAGCCGCAAAAGAGGCGATACGTGCAATCAATGACTATAACCCAGATGTGATTATCGCATTTGACGACGACGCTCAGAAATACGTAGCAAAACATTATATTGATAAAGAAGGTATTCAAATTGTATATGCCGCTGTGAATGCGACGGCACAAACCTATGAATATGATACAGCTATAAATGTGACTGGAATTTTAGAAACCAAACCGATTGGTTCAATTAATGAAATGTGGAAAGTTTTATTACAAGAGCAAACAGCTGAATCAAGCGGTAAACAATTAGTGCAAAAACCACGGACATTATTTTTATCCGATCCGTCTTCTTCAGCAAATCATGATGCCGCGCATATGCATGAATTTGAGCATTGGGGTGACATTCAATACGTCAAACATCAAGTGGCACAAGATTATAAACACTGGCAAGAAATAATATTATCCGCCCATAAAGAGTATGATTTATTATTAGTAGGAGGTTACCGAAAATTAAAAGGCGACGACGGTCAATTTGTAGGCGCTAAAGAAGTGGGGCAGTGGACTGAAAAAAATTCTATCGCAACACTTATTGGTATTAATGAATTTAATTCAGAAGATGGCATTATGTTTTCAATTGGTGCGTCACCATACGAGCAAGGTGAAGTTGCATACACAAGGGCTATGCAGTTACTTGAGGATCCACAAAATATTAAAACAATGCAACATACATATGCTAAACAATATATTGTTGCCCTAAGGAAGGATGCTTTTGATACACGTAATTTAAAAATCCCAAAAATATTAGAAGCTTTTGCGCGCGCCACAAATCATTATTATGAGATTGAACAATATGCTGAAACTAAATAAATTTTTCACATTGTATCGATGTATTTTATTATTTATTGGCTTGTTAATATTAATAAGTGCAGTACTCACAAGTATTGAATATTTTAAAAAGGTGTCGTCGCTTAATTCAGCAAAAAACACTTTAACTATTGCATTAATAGGGCCTATGCAAAAAAGTAAAGGCGAGAAAATGTATAATGGTGCAAAGTTGTATATTGATCAATACAACGCAACACGCGATAAAAATAAACCTTTTATAAAATTAGAAAAATATAACGACTTAGAACAAAATAATGAAGCGATAAGAAATGCAAACAAAATCGTAAAAAATCCTAATGTTATTGCAGTGCTTGGGCATAGGGGATCAAATGAATCAAAAGCAACAGCCAAAATATACAGTGATAATGAAATTGTAATGGTAGGTGGATCTGCAACTGATCCTGCAATTACACAAGATAATCCATGGATATTTTCTGTTGTACCTAATAATAAAATTCATGGTCGATTTGTTGCCGAATATATCAACGAAATATGTAATATTGCTTTGACTCAATCTTTTACTGCGAAATCGGATTCGTTATTACACAAATGTGCTGATGTGGTAGAAATTAACCTTGTTTACTCAAGCGACCAATATGGAAAGTCACTACAGCAAAGTTTTGTTATTGCTGCTGAGCAATACGGTTTTTCTGTAAAAGAGTTCGAACTTGATGTTAATACAACAGAAAATAAAGAGAAGAAATATGATGAAAGGGCCAAAGTATTAATTGATAAAATTAAGTCTGATAAAATTGTTTTTTTTGCAGTTGGTGACGATGAAGCAAAATATCTAGTTAAATATTATAAAACTAAATTCCCCGATGGATTTTGGATTGGTAGCGCTTCAATTGGCAAACAAAATTTTCCAGAGAATATTAATGCCTTAGATACTGATGAAGAGGTGGGGATTTATTCAAATGAAATGTATGCCATTGCACCAATGATATTTGATCTTGGTAATGCCTCTACTATTCGTTTTGTAGAACAATACAACAATGCATTTAATGAAGATCCAGATGTTTCATCGGCGTCGTATTATGATGCCGCTAAAACAGTGGTCACGTCAATTATCAATACTCCAACTTATAACAATGGTTTAAACGATAAACTCAATACTAGAGTAAAACTGACTGACAGTTATATTAAAGATACGTTAAGAGAAGAGCTTAGAGCAAAATTAGAAAATACTAACAGCATTAAAAAAGCCATAAAAGGCTTAAACAGCCAAATATATTTTAATGAAAATGGAACGGCGATTCGACCAATGAGTGTTGGATTATTTAGCCATGATGAATTTATATCGGCGCCAATTCAGTTACAAGATTTTGTAAAAAATAATAACAAACAAAAACGTACTCAAATAAATGTGGTATACACTGGAATAGAAGTATTAAAAATAACAGAATTTTCACTTCGTGATAAAAGCTTTAAAGCAAAATTTAATTTATGGTTTCGTAATGCACCATCTATTAATGCACAGGATATTGTATTTCTAAGTGCTGTAGATGATATTCAATTAGGAGAACCGGTTAAGCTTATTGAGTCAAAAGGCATAAAATACCAACGTTTTATTGTGGAGGGACGATTCAAAGTCACAGCAAACCCTGGTAGAGCCGCTTTTGGAGAATATGAATTAGGTATTCATTTTCGTCATAAAACTCAGCCGCGTAATAAATTGATTTATGTATATGACGTAGTGGGTTCAAAGGAAATTGAAGGGAAAACAAACGACATATTACAAGATGGTAATGAATGGAAAATTGCTTCGAATATTGTGTACCAAGATACACTTAATATTAAAACATTAGGCAGTCCGTTATATTTAAATAACTTAACTGGCGCGGTGGACTTTTCACGTTTTAATGAAGTGATAAGTGTAAGAGAAAATACATTCAGTTTGCGTGGGCGTATACCTGTTAATATCCAACATGTTATATTTTTTGTATCATCAATTATTTGGTTGATGTATGTTTTATTTTTGGATATTAAGTTTTCTAAAACAAATAAAACGATCTATTCGATAGGAAATAATATTTTATTTGGGGTGACATTAATTGCATTGGAGCCGATGAGTTTAAATTGGCTGGCAAATACCGCGCCTAATTTAGATCAAATAAACGCCAGTTATTTCTTTGATATATTGTGGTGGATTTATTTTGGTGTCACGGTTGCTAAATGTATTGATCTATTTATATGGAACCCTATCGAGGTTAAGTCGGGACGTCCGGTTCCAAAAATAATGAGGCATTTAACCCGTTTTTTGGCTTATATTGGATCGTTATTTTTTATTCTTTCATTTGTATTTGAAAGGGAATTAACCAGTCTATTGGCCACTTCAGGTTTAGTCGCAATGATTTTAGGTTTAGCGTTACAGTCTAACTTGGTAAATATATTTTCGGGTATTGCTATCAGTTTGGAGAAACCATTTAAATTAGGTGATTGGATCAGCATACCTTCCACAGGGGGCGCGATCGTAGGTAAAGTGTTTGATATGAATTGGCGCAGCACACGTTTGACTACGGCAGACAATACTATTTATTCCATTCCTAATAATACAATCGCCAATGCGAATCTGAATAATATTAGCAGCAGCGGACAAATTGTTATTAAAGATATTGAAATTTCAGTGGCTGCTAGTTTTAATCCACAAGAGGTTATTCAACAAATACAGGCCACTTTAAAAAAATTAAAAGACGTGAATCAAGTGACGGTACAGGTTGGTAATATTGGGTCAGAAGATATTATTTATAATATTAAACTCGTTCATAAAGCGGATACTAGAGAGTTGATTGAGCAGAGTGCATGGCAAGAAATTTGGTCATTACAAAAGAGTTTTGCTGATGAATTGGTAATGGATGATGTGCGCAGTATTAGTTTAATTGAACCTATTACAACAAAGTCAGAAGTTAATAGTTGATATAATTTAGCAGGTTACTGAGTTTTCGCGACAAAAAAGGCTGAAGTTTTCAGCTTTTTTTTGCTTGTATGTTTAGGTTTTTTAAATTGTATTGCCAGTTTCTATTGTTATCACAAAGGTATTATTTTTAATAATTTACTGTTTTAAATCAGATTAAATCCATGGATATGCATCAGAGTCTTTGTATAACGCTCACAATTAGATGAGTAAAAGGTGTGTAAATTTTGAATAAATTAAAAACATATGCAGTTGATGCAAATGTATCAATTTAAAGGCTATTTATGCAAACTATGTTGTTAACTTGAATGCCACGTTTCTTAATCTATTCTAATTAAGAGTCCGCAGTAATAGGTTTTCAAAATGAAGTCTCGTCAATTTCTAAATTTCTTAAATAGCTTACATAAACTCACAAAATATCAATTTGAAACCCTTCAAACCCAATTAAAAGATACGTTTGCCCAGCCAAATGTGATTTTTGCAAATTTACAAAAAGAATTGAATGAACACCCGCAGTGCCCTCACTGCCAATCAGATCAGATCATCCATTTTGGATCGGCAAATAACCGCCCAAGATACCGTTGTAAAAGTTGTCTAAAAACCTTTGTTTGCACTCGTGGAACTGAGTTTTTTAGATTACATAAACCTGAAAAATGGCTCGATTATTTACAATCTATGTGTCAAAGCCAAACATTAGAAACCTGTGCTAAAACATGTGAAATTAACCTGACCACATCGTTTAACTGGCGTCACAGATTCTTGAAAATGGCCAGTAAAGACCAGGCTGATCAACTTGAAGGAATTGTTGAGGCTGACGAAACGTATTTTAGAATATCCGAAAAAGGCGAGCGTAAACTCACCAGATCACCTAGAAAACGTGGTACAAAAGCAAAAACGGCAGGGCCAAACAAACAAGAAGACAAACAAGAGTGGACACCAGTGCTTGTGGCCATTGATCGCAGTCATCACGAAATGGATTTTATTTTAAACAACATTACCAGTCAGGAAATTCAAAACAAGTTACAAGGGCATTTGAGTCAGGGTTGTGTGTTATGCACCGATGGGCAAAATGCTTATAACCAACTTTGTGATAAGCAAAATATTTTGCATAAAGTGCTATCAGGGCATCAGGTAATAGACAAAACCTTTCATATAAACACTGTAAATGCCTATCACAGTCGACTAAAAAACTGGCATCGACGCTTTCATGGTACAGCCACTAAGTATCTTGTCAATTATTTAGGTTGGTTTCGGGCTTTGGAGACACAGAAACATGAAAAGTCTAATGTTTTCAAGCTATTAGCACTTCAACAACATAGTTTTCAAAAATAGCCAATTTAAATATGAGTAGTGCAGGTTTAAAGTGTAAAGGGTTAGTAGGTTCATTATCATCCTAAAGCAAATTATGTAAGACCATGATCTGCAATGACAAAATTAACCAAAGATACTGATTTACATCGTTGATGTCTGGACATTGCCATATTGCAGTTTTAAAACCCTAAAAACTAAAAAACCCAAGAAAGCATAACTCACTTGGGTTTTTTAATAACGAATAGTTAATCATCCGCTAATTAAGCAAAATAAAACTACTTCTCTAAATGCTTCAATTTGTCTTCAACGCCATCCCAGTCTGCTGCATCTGGCAGTGGGTCTTTTTGATCGGTAATGTTAGGCCATACTTCAGCTAACTCTGCGTTTAGCTCAACAAATACTTGTTGGTCATCAGTTAACTCGTCGTCAGACAAAATTGCCCCCGCTGGACATTCAGGTTCACATAATGCGCAATCGATACATTCATCAGGGTGAATGACCAAAAAGTTTGGACCTTCATAAAAGCAATCAACAGGGCATACTTCAACACAATCAGTGTATTTACACTTGATGCAATTATCTAAAACGACAAAGGTCATAACGCTATCCTCAATTTCATATCATAAAAAGGGGCTATTTTATTGACCTTGAGCTCGAGTCTCAAGTATAACTGATAGAATAAATGGTTATTTATCCATTCCTAATTGTAAAATATTGAGCAAATGCCCATGAACACTGACATTGCGGACCTTGTGCTACAACTAAATGATTGCTGTCAATTACAAAAAAAGACAGTGAGTACCGCAGAATCTTGTACGGGGGGGCTGGTTAGCGCCAATATTACCGAGCAAAATGGTGTATCGAGCTGGTTTTTGGGTGGAATTGTGAGTTACGCCAATGAATGTAAACAAAATATACTCAAGGTAAATAGTGGGGATTTAGAAAAATTTGGTGCAGTGAGCGAAACGGTAGCTTTACAAATGGCCATCGGAGCGAATCAAATAACAGGTAGCGATTATGCGGTGTCATTAACTGGGGTTGCTGGACCAGGTGGTGGCACTAAAAACCATCCCGTTGGTACCGTTTGGATTGCTTGGGCAAACAAAAATGAAGCTAACGCAGAGTGTTTTTTGTTTAATGGAGATAGAAAATCAGTTCGAGAGCTAGCCGTAAAGCAGGCTCTACTAGGGTTGATAAAAAAAATTAAAAAATAACTTGCAAGATCGTCATCCACAAACAATAATACTGACTATACATACAGTAAATCAACTATTTAAACAGGACTCCACTATGGATGCGAATCGCGAAAAGGCATTAGCTGCCGCACTTTCTCAAATTGAACGCCAATTCGGTAAAGGCTCAGTAATGCGTATGGGTGACAAAGATCGATCAGCGATTCCAGCCATATCTACGGGGTCTTTAGGATTAGATATTGCGTTAGGCATAGGCGGATTACCAAAAGGTCGTATCGTTGAAATCTACGGTCCTGAATCTTCTGGTAAAACCACATTAACATTACAAGTAATTGCAGAATGTCAAAAAGCGGGCGGCACCTGTGCTTTTGTTGATGCTGAGCATGCACTTGATCCTGGTTACGCTGAAAAGTTAGGCGTAAATGTAGAAGACTTATTAATCTCTCAACCAGATACTGGCGAACAAGCTTTAGAGATCGCTGATATGTTAGTACGCTCAAATGCTGTTGATGTATTGGTTATTGACTCAGTAGCCGCGTTAACACCTAAAGCCGAAATTGAAGGCGACATGGGTGATCATCATGTTGGTTTACAAGCACGTTTAATGTCTCAAGCATTACGTAAAATGACGGGTAACGTTAAAAAAGCCAATTGTTTAGTCATTTTCATTAACCAAATTCGTATGAAAATTGGTGTGATGTTCGGTAGCCCAGAAACAACCTCTGGTGGTAACGCATTAAAATTCTACGCATCGGTTCGTTTAGACATTCGTCGTATTGGCCAAGTTAAAGATGGCGACGTAGTAGTGGGTAACGAAACAAGAGTGAAAGTTGTTAAGAACAAAGTGGCGCCACCGTTTAGACAAGCTGAATTCCAGATTATATATGGTGAAGGTATTTATCATATGGGCGAAGTGATTGATTTAGGTGTGAAACTTGAAATCGTACACAAAGCTGGTGCATGGTATAGCTACAAAGGCGAGAAAATTGGACAGGGTAAAGCAAATTCATCGAAGTACCTTGAAGAACGTCCAGAAATGGCTCAAGAAATTGAAAAACGAATTCGTGATCATTACATGCCAAAAGATGATGTGATTGTTGATAAAAAAACAGGCGAAGTGACTAAAAAAGAAACAAAAGAAACAAAAAAACCTAAAGTAGCAAAAGCTGACTAAGGTTAATAAGCATTTTTAAAAGGTTGATTAAGGTTGAGTTGAGATTTCTGCAAAAATAACAACTTAATCTCAGTTGGCAATATTACTATACAAAGTGTAATTTTTTTAAAATGTGTTTATTAAAAGTGTATGAACTACCAAGCTTGCTGGCGTGGTGGTTCATTTTTTTTGCACTAGAATTCAATTGAAACTTTGAATCAAAATCCTCAAAAAACAGACAAACAAAGTTAAGCTAATATCATGGCCCAACTCTCCCCGTACAATTATTGTTTATACCTCTTAAGTAAACGCGAGCATACTGTTGTACAAATTACTCAAAAACTAAAATTACGCGAAGTAGAGCAAAACGAAATCGATCGTTGTATGCAAAAACTTCAAAACAATAAATTGCAATGTGATAATCGATTTTGTGAGTCGATGATTCGTTATTATAGTGGTCAGTTAAAAGGCGAGCAGTGGATTAAACATTCTTTAAAACAAGCAGGGATAGGCTCAAATCAAATAGAAAATGCATTTTTTGCAGCCGATGTGAATTGGTTGGATGCGTTAGAAAAACTCATCAATAAAAAGTATGGTGATATTCAAACGAATGACTTTAAGGAAAAACAAAAAAGACAACGTTATTTGTTGTCGAAGGGTTATACGTACTCTCAAATTAATGAAGTACTTAGTTAACTAATTAGGGCTCAGCCAAAATAAACACATCAAAATCGTTAAACTTAATGGTGTCTAAAGTGATAAGGCATTTATTATCTTATATAGTTATTGTGATGTGCCAGTACAAAACTCATTCCAAGCATTACCCTCCATGGCCAACAAAAAATGGTTAAAAATCTACATCAAACTAAATAACTAAATAACTACATAACAAAGTCACTAAGTGGTTATTTGGTCAAATGTATAAAAATGTAACTCCACAAGTTAATTCAAAAAAAACGTCTACAATTAGGACAAGATGAATTTTAAGAGTTAATTATGAGCTTAGCCCTCCATTCAAACGTGATTATGGGACAATCCAAAGTCAACCCGATGCAGTCGATCCGTGCGATCAGCTCCGGGGATCGTGTGACTGGAAATCCTAAAGAGGCGGCTCAAATAGGTGTAGTCACTTCTCTATCTACTCAATCCAGTGCGTTGTCTCAAAAAGCTGAAAATGCAGGTCATTCCATTTCTATGTTGCAAGTGCACGA
The DNA here is from genome assembly GCA_022968985.1 of Pseudomonadales bacterium. GTDB lineage: Bacteria > Pseudomonadota > Gammaproteobacteria > Pseudomonadales > Natronospirillaceae > Marinicellulosiphila. The sequence continues at coordinate 11,470 of JALJPK010000031.1, forward strand.
AGGTGGTTTAGGTCAAATTCAAGAACAAATGCAAAAATTTAGAGAGCTAACCGTACAATCTGAAAATAGCGCATTAAACGAAAACGATAAAAACGCCATAAATGCACAAAAACAATCGGTATTAGATACCATTGGTCAAATCAAAGAACAAACACAGTTTAACGGTAAGTCGCTTCTAGATGATGGTTTCCAGATGGGTGATAATTCATTTTCATCGGTGGGATCAAGTACTGAGAGTTTATCAGTGCATAGCTCTTTAGATGAAATTGATGAATCCATGGACTCAATAAGTGAGCTAAGAAGTCAAAATGGTGCTGTGCATAATGCAGTTGAATCACAAATGAATCAGTATTCAGATAGTGCAATACAACATCAAACTACACTTTCTAGAATACAGGATACCGATATTGCCAAAGAAGTGTCTACCTTGATCCAGAGTAATTTAAAGGAGGAGCTTTCAATTATGGTCCAATCTATAAAAATGAATCAAAACACAGCATTAAACTTATTGATGCCTAGGTAATAGCATGGTTTAAGTCGGTGTTTGAATAGATAAAAATGGATAAATAGGCAGGGTTTTTTTAGTAAAACTAAGCTTGGTTTAAAAGAAAAAAATATTCTTTAAATATGATCTTTTATATCAACCCTATTATATGAAGAGATAAAAAAGGAAGAACTCTATATGTATGATCAAATTTGAACTTTAATAAACAGATTACGAATCTGCTTTAAATGATTTTTAGCACAACTAATTCGTGCAAATGGTCTGTTATTGATAGCTGCTCAGTGTAAATAAATAAAATTAGTGATAACTAATTACAATAATATATAAATGCTTAAGGAGATAAAAGCATGTCATTAAGTGTGGTGTATTCGCGTGCAAAGGTGGGTGTGGAAGCACCTGAAGTTTCTGTAGAGGTGCATTTATCTAACGGTTTGCCAGGAATGAATATTGTAGGTTTGCCTGAAACCGCTGTTAAAGAAAGCAAAGACAGGGTTCGAAGTGCCATTATTAATTCTCATTTTGAGTATCCTGATAATAGAATTATTGTGAACCTGGCCCCTGCAGATTTACCCAAAGAAGGGGCTCGTTTTGATCTAGCCATTGCGATTGGTATTTTGGCGGCAAGTGAACAAATACCCAAAGATAGTGTAGCTAATTATGAGTTTTTAGGGGAACTGGCGTTAACTGGTGATGTGCGTCCAGTTTTGGGTGCGTTAACCGCATCGATTGCTAGCCAAAAACTTAACCGTGATTTAATTATTCCAAAAGATAATGCACAAGAAGCTAGTTTACCTAAACAAGCCAGAATATTTGCTACTAATAGCTTACTTGAGGTCTGTGCGCACTTAACTAATCACACATTAATTGCGCAATACAAACATGACTATTCACAAGATACGATTGCTCCGGGATTATGTTTAAGTGATGTAAAAGGTCAGTATGGAGCAAAAAGAGCCTTGGAAGTATCGGCCAGCGGAGGGCATAATCTACTATATTTTGGACCACCGGGTACGGGTAAAACATTATTAGCCAATCGCTTAGCCAGTATTCTGCCTGCTCCCAATGAAACAGAAGCTATGGAAATTGCTGCAATTCAGTCCATTGTGGGATTACCACTTAACTGGAAACATCGCCCATTTCGATCCCCACATCATACGTCGTCAGCTGTGGCATTAGTGGGTGGTGGATCATATCCCAAACCTGGAGAAATTACGTTAGCGCATAATGGGGTTTTGTTTTTAGATGAGTTACCTGAGTTTAGTCGTCAAGTATTGGATGTGTTACGTGAGCCGTTAGAGTCTGGTGAAGTATTGATTTCAAGAGCAGCAAAACAAATGGTGTTTCCTGCTCAGTTTCAATTGATTGCGGCAATGAACCCGACACCGGGTGGTTATGGAGCAAATGATTCAAGAACAAAACGTTATCATCCCGATCAAATTAAACGTTATCTTTCAAAACTTTCTGGGCCGTTTTTAGACCGGATTGATATGCATGTTGAAGTGCCTGCATTACCTAATGAGATATTAAGTTCCAACGAAACAAGCGAATCTAGTGCTGATGTATCACTAAGAACTGAAGCAGCACGTGATAGGCAAATTCATCGACAAGGTAACTCGAATGCTAAGTTATCCAATAAAGAAATTGAGCGTTATTGTAGTTTAGGATCAGAGCAAACAGCGTTAATGAGTCAAGCTATGAAAAAAATGAAATTATCTGCACGCTCTTATCATCGAATATTAAAAGTGGCTAGAACAATAGCCGATATGAAGGAGTTACAAAATATAGATAGCGCCTGCTTAGGTGAGGCGCTGGGGTATCGTCAATTGGAACAATTATTAGCAAATATAGAATAAGAGTGGTTTGGAATCCCTTCAGTTTTACTTGGCCAATACAAATTAAATATCAGCAAGCAATGAATAAAAGAAGCTTGGAATCCTTCCAGATTTACTTGGTCATTACAAAATAAACATCAGCAAACAATGAATAAAAGGGGCTTGGAATCCTTCCAGATTTACTTGGTCATTACAAATAAATATCAGCAAACAATGAATAAAAGGGGCTTGGAATCCTTCCAGATTTACTTGGTCATTACAAAGCAAGTATCAAAATATTGAATAAAAGCGCATAAAATTTTATGCGCCCTTAAAATAAATATTAACCCTCTTTGTTTTTACGCTCTTGTTTTTTACGTTTAGCTTTTTCGATGATGGCTTTTGTTTTCGAGTATTTATCAGCGGTATATTCATAGCTGTTTTTTAAACGAGATAACGCAAGAGTTAATTTATATACTTCATTGTTGGTTGAATCTTTAATATTGTTTGTATTAAGGTCAGAATGTAAGCCTTTAGATACTGAGTCAGCAACCGTTGATAATTTGTTAATAGGTTTTAAGATCAGTCCCCAAACAAACCACAGTACTAGAATAAATGATAAAGCGATTAAACCGATTTCAAGTAATGAGCCAAGCAAAACATTAGTTAAACGAGTGGTAAACGATACTGTTTTAAGTTTAACACTGATTACACCAGCTAGATCACCTACCTTAAAATTAAATCCGTCATGTAAATTAGGGAAATCTAACACCGCCTGAGGGGCATCTTCGCGTACACCATGGCAACGAAGGCAACCTTCTTTATGGAAAACCGGTTTTGCATAACGATAATTACCATCTACCATTTTATAATATTCGGTATTGATATTGCCATCTAAAGCAGTAATCGCTTCAGATTCAAATGCGTCAGGTTTGTTTTTAGGGTTCATATAATTTTCAGAGGTCATACGAAAAGTGGCAGGTGAATCAGACTTGGCTATTTGTTCTGAAAATTCTCGAGTAGCCAGTGCGGGGTTTTTTGAATACATCTCAATTGGTTCTTGAGTGTCTGCATCTATCAGGCTTTTATGTCCTAGATAAGATCGATCATTAGTTACCCAAACTCCACCATTATTATTTACCCAGGCACTAAATGATTCAACATTGTTGACTACAATACGCGCCTGATTACGTAGTTCTTCTTCGTATACATCTTTGAAAATAGAGAAATATGCAGCTCCATTTGGAACAAGCATGACAAGTAATACGAATATAAAACGAATTCGAATGGAAATATTATTTAGCATGTATAAAACCTTTAAGTAAATTTTAAAACAGCATTAACGTCTTTTGCAAATGCTTTTTGCTGAGAGGAATTGGGAATTTGTAGGGCTAGTAGGTCTTTGTATTTGATTAAACTAGTGGGGCGAACACGACCTGCATCGAGAAGTTCTTTCCATTGATCGGCACAAATATCGACACCAACCGGGCCCATATAATTCACAAATAAATTATCTATTTTTTCTTTTAATTTTATTACAATAGGTAAAATTTGCTGTTGAGCCATGTTAAAACCATTTATTAAATTAGAATACTATAAAGAAATTAAAAAGCGATATTTAAGGCTCAACCTAATCGCGAGACAGAAAATTGAACAACCTATCACTCAAACTCTTCCATATCGAGAGGGAAATTGTACCAAAACACACTGCCATAATCGAGTATAGACGAAAAAATTGCACATCTAAAAGGTTCTGTTATCGAGTTGCAAGTCTCATTTTCAGATTTAAGTGTCGATAAACTAACAGAAGCAAAAGAAAATGTCTTTAGAGCCTTTGATTCGAAGTATTCAATTTCATTAAAAAAACCAGCTGAAGTTTCTCGGGCATGGCAAGCTGTACCGCTATTGATTAGGCGAATGTGTTCATAAGCAGTGCCGTAATTGATGTTTTGTAACACAGGAAATAAAATTTCAGCTTTTATCGAGTGTGTTGCAGACGCAAAAAACTTAACTCCAATGGGTGTTCTTCATCTTCGGCACTTAATTTATGGTCACGATCTTGGTCGGGAACCGTAGATAATAAAAGATTGGTAGCATAAATATTAATGAAAATACCTGGGCTACGCACACCAATTGCTGGTTGCGCACTTATGCTATTAGATGTGCATTAATCAAAATGGGCCGTAGTAGAGACTGTAAAAAACAATCTACTTTTACTGGCTTTGGCATCGCGTTGATCCAATCTACAGTTGACTCGATATCGGTAAGGGTTAATCCTAATGGTGTTTTACAGGGGTTCAATTTTTGAAGAGAAATAAACAAACTCATCTTCCCAATTTAATATCCTATCATTGTCGAGATCATCATCGCTATTATCGCCAATTCCATCATGATCAAAATCTGCCCATTCAGTATTATCCAAAGAAAATGCATTTTCTTCATCAATAACCCCGTCACCATCGTCGTCAGTGTCGGCATTGTTGCCAATGTTATCGTTATCAAACCACTCCGCGGCATTGTTAGGGGAAACATCTTCGTGATCATTATAACCATCATTGTCGGAGTCTTTTATAGAATCTAAGCAGCCAAACAATACAAAACATAAAGGTAATAACAATAAAGAAATACGCATAATAATTCACTTCTTAAAACAAAAGGATTGTTAGTGAATTATACAAAAGTGATTTTTGAAATAGGTTAAATGGTATTAATCATGGGTGGTTAGAAATGCCAAATAAAGTAGTAAAAGGTGAACTATTTGGTGTTTTAATTCAAGAATTACACAAAATTATTCTTCAAATATCGCGTCAATTATTTCGTCACCTAAATATTTCCTGCCTATTTTTAGGTATGAATAACTTTGGTTGTTGCTTAAAAAATTTAAAATAACTGATTTGTTTTTAGGGAAGTTCTCTAAATTTTCACCGAGTTTGTGTAGGATAGATTGGTTGATTCTTTTGTTGTGATTTTTAAACAGAGTGGTGCTTAACCATGTTATAGATTCTTGGCTTATGTCTAATGTTCGGAGTATTGCTTCTTTTTTGCTTGTGTTGGATTCTGCCCATTTTAACTTGTCTTCTTCAGAGTGAATAAACGTGACTTGCTCAACAAAATTTATAAGTTTAATAGTATTGGCTTTAAACTTTCTGAATCGAATTGATTTTGAGTCATCTTTACCAAAGCCATTTTTATTTCGAATTGCAATTAAATCAAGCGTATCTTGAGGTGTAATGAAATTTTCGTATTGGGCATCAGCTATTGTCCTAACCGCAGTATTAAATACCTTATAAGTATATTGATTGATCGCTTGGGTGTTATCGTTTATTGGTATTATTTTAAAAGATTCAATAAATCGTTTTAAAAGCTGGTTGAGTTCTTCTTTATTGTAATGATTGGAGTACGAATTAATACTGGCGCTGTAATAAAAGAAATAACGAATATCATTTAGGTGGCCATCAAATAGGTGACTGTTTTTAAGAAAAACTTCGGCTGATTTAATGTCATTAACTGATGGTGCGTAATAAGGGTCTATTCCGTTAATTGCATTGATATTAGTTATAAAGGGATTGCGAATAGATGTGTCATATAGATTTGGTGAAAATGTGCTGTTCTGTAAGTTTTTAGTAGCAATTGTGGTTGTACAGGTAAAAAATAGAACGAATAAAATTAAAAATTGTTTCATTGGAATTTCCCATTATATTAACGGGGTATTCTATGAAAAATAACAATGAATACAAGTAAATAAGCAATTATTCAAAAAGAATAATTGCTTTACGGCTTACTTCTATAATTCAGAAAACTCCTGTTCCATCTTGAATTTTTTGGAGGTTACATAACGTTCCATATCTTCAATTCGGCGTTTGGCTTTTCGAATGCGCATACGAGTTCTATCGATACGAACTTTTGAACCCTCTTTTTTACTAAATACAGTTTTAGGACGATAGTCTCTGATTTTTTCATCGTACTCAACTTTAATATCAACTGCTTCATTACCGTCTTTACTACGAGGCTCAATCAAAATCCAGCATAATAAATAAGCAATAATCATTGGGAATCCACCCACCATAAAAAATGCTACAACAAAAATTATACGAAATATTTTATAGTCAATACCAAAGTGGTCACCTAAACCTGAGCATACCCCTGCAATCATATTGTCAGTTTTATTACGGTATAAATTGATACCATAACCCTGTGCTGCTTTTCGTTTTTGACGAGAGCGCTGACGGCTGTATTCTTCTTTAAAGTCTTCTTTGTTATTAAACTTAGTGCGACGATTATGTCTATGATGCATTTCGATCACCTCGCTCACGTTGATTGGATTTGTTGTTTTTCCAATCTTTGTGTGTGTCATCAAGAATGTTTTCCAGTGTATCGATGCGATCAAGTAAATCGTCGACCATTTCCAGCACTTCATCCATGCGCAAACGGTCGTCTTCATCAATTCCGGAAATTAATTTATTCTTATGACTGAAATAAGTGCCCACCACAACGGGTACCACAACGGTCATAAAAATAATTGCTAATACAAACCAAAACGGATTCATAATGTTGCCTTAAAATAGTGTGACTGAAATTTAGGATTTCTCAGATTTTAACTGTTGTTTTAATGCTTCCAGTTCATCATTAATTTTATCGTCTTTTGCTAAATCTTCAAACTGTGAAACCAGATCTTGATCGGCTGCAATATCGTAAGATTCTAATTCACCCTCTAGTTGATCAATACGGCGCTCAAAACGATCCAATTTATCAAATGCATTATTCACTGCTTTTTTATGGGATTGACGTTTGACTTTAACGCGATTACTAACTGTTTCATGGCGCATTTGTAAGGTTTTTTGTTTAGCTTTGGCGTCGTTGATTTTAAGTTGCAACTGCTCAACTTCGTCAGTTAAATGATCAAGGTGATTTTCAAGCTCTACCAATTCGTCTTCATTGATTTCAACTTCGCTTAATAATGCTTGTTTTTCACCTAATGCACCACGCGCTAAATCTTCACGGTTTTTGCTGATTGCTAGTTTTGCTTTTTCACCCCAAGAAACAGCCTCATCTTTTAGGCGCGAAAGGTGGCGAGCCAAAGTTTTTTTGTCTGCTATAACTTTAGCAGATGAAGAGCGCACTTCAATCAGTGTTTCTTCCATTTCTTGAATGATCAAACGGATCATCTTTTTAGGGTCTTCGGCTTTATCTAATAAAGCGGTTAAGTTTGAATTTACAATGTCTGTTAAGCGAGAAAAAATTCCCATGGTGTTGCTCCTCTATCGAATTACGTTAAAAAATTTGTGTAATGCTTGTTTGACGATGATCGCCACAAACAAAAATCCAGCGATGCTGCTGATGATTGCAATCAGGCCAAATGACCAAAGTGCAGCCAATACACCTAAAACGGTGAACATGATGCTGATGAATAGACTAGGTTTAGTTTGCATGTTAATTCTCGTTGTTTGAAATTATATTTAACTTATAGCGAATGTTGTGCCAACTTTTGTAACTCATTGATTTATAAAGGTTTTATCGTATTTTGAGTGAAATATAGGTAGTGGTATCTAGTTTTATTAACTAAAGTAGTTAAATAAACTATGTAAATTAGCTAAAATAATAAAGATTCATTTATATATTGTAAATATTATGCAAAATACAAATATTATCACTCAGTCTAATACAATGAGTGACTGTTTAGAGCACGTTTCAAAAGCCGCCAAACTTAATCGTCCGATGTTGATTTGTGGGGAGCGAGGCAGTGGTAAAGAGTTGATTGCAGCACGATTACACTTTTTGTCATCAATGTGGGATCAGCCGTATATCAAAATTAATTGTGCAGCTATTACGGAGTCATTATTGGAATCTGAGTTATTTGGGCATGAGATAGGTGCGTTCACTGGTGCAACAAAAGTGCATAAAGGCAAGTTCGAACGAGCCGATGGTGGCACCTTGTTTTTAGACGAAGTAGGAACAATGAGCGGCGCATTACAAGAAAAATTATTACGTGTTATTGAGTACGGAGAGTTTGAGCGGGTTGGTAGTCAAACTTTAAGGCAGTTAGATGTGCGTGTCATTGGTGCCACACATGAAAATTTACCGAAGATGGTAGAACAGGGGCGGTTTCGAGCGGATCTGTTAGATCGGCTGGCTTTTGATGTGATTAATGTGCCACCACTTCGTGAGCGAGATCAAGATGTTGAGTTATTAGTGGAGCACTTCGCACAAAAAATGGCATTAGAATTACAGTGGCCGTATTTTCCAGGTTTTGATAAAAAATGTATGGCGCAGCTAAATCAAGAAAAATGGCCGGGTAATATTAGACAGTTAAAAAATACAATCGAACGCAGTATGTATTTATGGATGGATGAAGACGAATTAAAATCGATTGAACAAACAGGAAGTGAATTACGTGTTATAACGTCTTTGGTTTTGGATCCTTTTGCAACCAATAAAGAAATGATAGTTGAAGCAAAAAATAAAAAACTAACAACCTATTCGTTTAAAGAAAAACTAGACTCTCAAGAAAAAGCATTGTTGATCCAAGCATTAAAACAAAATGATTTTAAGCAGGTGAAAACCGCTGATTTTTTGCAAATAACTTACCATCAATTAAGGGCATTAATTCGAAAATATCCAGATGTTTTGCAGGGTCGATAAAGTTAGATTAAATAATAAGATTTACATTAAGTAGAGGTATTAAAACATTTCATCTACAAACAAAAAAGTAGAATAAAATTAATGGTGTAATAACCTATAAAACAAGTTTTTAATAAACTGAAGTCACACTAATAAATATTAAATTGTAGTGTGAGCTTTTGTTAGTGCTAAAATGGATGTTCAAAAAATTAAGCTTTTCTTTTATTGAATAGGATTCTAATAATGAAACTCCCCATTTTATTTGGAGCATTAACCTTGGCTGTATTAGCCGGTTGTGAGCCTCAAACAAATGCTTCACCTACTACTGTTACAGTTTATATCACACTCACTGATACTAACTCCGAAGTTATCTCTGCTACTGAGACACTCACGGATATGGGTTCTTCAGATACAACTACGCAAACTGATAGCATGACAGTTACTGATACTGCATCGGATACAATTACCCAAACTGATACCATGACAGCCACTGATACAGTATCGGATACAATTACGCAAACTGATACAATAACAGTCACTAATACTGCTTCAGAAACAATTACCCAAACTAATACCAATACATCTACTGATACCATGTCAGAAACACGAACAAACACCCAGACAAACACAGAAGTGCATGTGTCGGTTTTTGAAGCAGGTTATGTAACTATTAGTCAGGTGAAAATTGATAATAATTATACATTTACAGCACACGATTTTGGTTTTGGACAAGACACACAGTTAATATATAGCTGGGATTTTACAGATGGATCGGCTTATGCCGAAGGTTATGAGGTGAGCCATCAATTTGATTTTACTGATTATGAATCTTACGAAGTTATGTTAACCGTGAGTTCTGGTGAGGATCAATTATTTGTAGGTTCAGGTGTTACAAGTGAGGTATGCAGTGCTGGAAATACCGCTACTATTAAAGTGCGCAGTAAAAATTTACAAACTGTTGAGTTAGAAGGGTTTGGATCTAATTGTTACGATTTAATTGCAATAGATGAGTACAGTTGGGATTTTGGAGATGGACATACAGTTGTTTCGAATGAACCGAGAATTACTTATCATTTTGATGCAGCCGGTACTTATGATGTGTTATTTAGCTATGAACAAATAAGTGTTCAAAAGACAATCATTGTAGAGGCGGACCCAGCTGTATCTAGTTGTCCGTATGAGCAAAATTACGGCCCTCGATCTTCGGTGTTATTAACTGCGGATCAATATAATCAATCAGTGTTTGATTTAACGGGTGTCACAATGGATGTGGATTACGACATTAATAATGTGGATTACAATTTGTTTTTAGATTGGGCTCATGTCATTGCTAAGGAATCACAAGGTAAATTTTTTAATAATATAATTAGTTGTGAATTTTTATTTGATGAATTCTGTGCTCAGAAATATTTGGAAAAAGTACTACCTGTGTTTTATCGACAATCTTTATCAGGTTTAGCTCAATCAGATAGAGAATATGATATTGAATACCATAAAGCGCTGTTTGAAGAAAATACTTACAATGATGCGATGGTGCTTTCTCTGGCTAGCATCTTTAGTTCGCCTCAATTCTTATTCAATTCAGCATTGGGTGAACCTAAAGAAAATATTTTAGAAAAAATAGAGATGCAAAATAGTCAAGAAATTGTAACAGGATTTACAAATAGAGAAATTGTATTTGAACAAGAATTCACCTCAGGTATTGATGATGAGTTTTATTCGATTGGGTTAGATGAATCCATGGATCTATCAACGACAGTATCTGAGTCAGAAGGGGAGTATGTTTTAAGTGTCTATATTAATTATGTGGTTTATTCAAATGTATCATCTGAAAGGTTTACCCCGAAATTCTCTGTGCAGCTCAATGGTGCGCCGCTGCCTACAATGCAATCGGTTTGGCACAATGTACGGCGTCTTGATATACCAGAGACACTTGATGAATTAACAAAAGATTTTGTAGTTAAAAATAATCAATATGGTATACCGCTGTTTAATGAATACTTTTTCAGAATTCATAAGGTTGAGCTTGCTAAAATAATTCCTGCACCAATTGTACTGCGTGAAAATAATGGACAATGGGATGATTTTGAAGATGGAGATTACATTTTAAGTAATTGGGAGGTGGCTTCGTTATTGTCATTTAATTATTTAGGATCTGTGCCAGATCAGGAATTGGTAGAACTCGCTATTGAGAAACAATTGGATGATCCAATTATTGTAGGGCAGCAAATTGATCGATTGTTAGCTTCAGATCAATCCTTAGAGTGGGCGCAATTACATAATATTAATACAGTTAATATTTCAACAACATCATGTAATCAAGCTGGGGGAGAATAAGATGAATATTAAAATGAATCGACGTCAATTATTTAAAAACACAGCTGCAGTTGTTACGGTTTCAACTTTGGGATCTACTTCATTAAAAGCAATTTGCGCAAATACAAATAAAGCAAAAAATGTTATTTTCTTTTATGTACCGCTTGGCGCACCACATGGTAAATGGGTGCCATCAATGTCTAATGGTGAAGTAGAATTAAATGAATGCACACAACCCTACGAAAGTGTAAAACAGCGTTGTGTATTTTTTGACAATATGAAAACAAGAGGCGGCCAATGGAGAGATTTGGATGGAGTGAGAGTAGGGCGTAGAACTAGAAAGTCATTAATTGAAATTTTTGCCGAAAAAAATACAGGTCACTACCCAATGAATTTTCTCCCAATTACCAGTGGGTCGGGCATTTCATATCAAGTTAATAGAGTCTCATTTCATAGTAATCCTTGGAGTACATACGATCATTTAAAGGAAATTACAGCGGCACCTTATATCGAATTGCTTGAGAAAAATATGCAACACTCATTAGCGTTAATTGAACAAACGACCGGTTTAGATAAAGATGAAATAACTCGCTATCAAGACAAATTAAAACAAAAGGTAAGTGAGCTCAATACAAAAGATGGGGAGATGTTAGCAATACCACAGCGTCGTGGTATTGAAACTTATGCTCAGCGAACAGATTATCAAATTATCAATGCAGTTTCTGCAATAAAATCTAATAAAACAAGTGTGGTGCATTTTGTAACAGGCGAGACAAATAATCAGCCACTAATTGATGGGTTAGGTGATTATCATACAATAATACACTCAGGGGGTCGTGAGTATATTCTTCAAAGAGCGGCGTTTGATCAAAAAGTAGCGGATTTAATTAAGTTATTAGAGGATACTAATGATGATTCTGGTGAGCCATTAATTGATTCAACATTAGTGGTGCTGTATTCAAATGAAGGAGATGCAGAGCCACATGATAATCGTGAGTCTCCTTATATGTTAGCCGGCGGATCATTCTTAAATGGTGGTCAGATTAATAGTAGTGATAATCAAGATGAATTTTTAGATACAATTATTGCATTGATGGATTCAAGTTATCCGTATTCGTCCGATAATGGGCCATTGCTGGATATTATTGCTTAATAAATAATAGTTAAAAAAAGGCGGCTTATTGATAAGTCGCCTTTTTTTTAATTTTTTATATTTGAGATCAACGTTTTTTAAAATATTGTTATGTAAAAGCTGAGTTATTTATTTTTAATTTGTGTTATATAAACAAAATAAGCCAAAACGATACATACAATATTGATTGTCACAGGGTTAAACGCGGCAATTAATAAACTCGGCATCATAAAAACCACATCTAATAATAAAACCAATAAAGCAAAAACTGCGATATAAATCGGAATTAAAGTTTTTCGCAGCAAAACAATACTAAGCGCTAATAAAATTTCAAAAAAACCAGCAATAGGTGAAACTATATTTGGATTTAAATTATGTGCAATATTTAGTGCCGCTTCAATTGGGCTTATCCATAATATTTTAGGCACTAACCCATGATAAAAAAATACAAAAGTCAAAGAGAATCTTGATATTAAGTTTATCTTTAGTATTAATTTATTTTCCATCTAAGAATCTCTTGTTATGGTCGGGTGTGGGTAAAGTGCAGTAATCGTATTTGCCAAATATCTTATATCGATTTAAAGCAATTCGATCGTAAATCCAGTTTCGAATTGGTTTTGGAATAATTTTGAATATTAATAAAAGTTTCCATGGTAAACCTAAATGCTTTATTACAAAAAAGAAGGCGTCTGTTTTTTCATAACTCTGATTGTTGTGGATAACTAACATGGTTTCAAAGGTATCGATTGGGTAATTGAAGTGGGCCAAAATTTCAGCGCCTTCTTTTGACTGTACACTAGCAAGTTTGAATGTATGGTTTTTATCAAAACGAATAATAAAATTACTCCACACATTACATAATTTACAGACACCGTCGAATAAAATGACTTTATCGTTTTGGTTTATGTGTGGGGGTAGATTGTTTTTCATTCTTATATTTCAGTTATATATTGATTGGCATTTTTTTAGATATACCTATTTTAAATAGGAGCTGGATAGAGTTTACCTTTTGTGAAAGGCGGAATTAATATTAATTCCAACCATCCGTATTTGTTAAGTCTCTACTGCAACCGACTCCTCGGTACAAGCCCCAGCCCTTTTTTCTTAACAGGCGCTTTGTCTTTTAATGCTTTGCGTCTTATCTTCGCTCTTTTTGATAGTGGTTTACCTTCTTTTATTTTCACTTGTGCCGATTTTTTCTTTTCTTCTTTTGTTTTAGGTTCTTCCAAGTTTGATATCGGTACATTATGGTCGGGCACTAATCCCGTTAACATATCACGCTCAATAATATGCGTTAACAAATATTCGATCGCTACTAACTCTTCAAACTGATCGGCGCATACTAATGAAATTGCAATACCTTGTTTTCCTGCGCGTCCTGTTCTTCCAATTCTGTGAATGTAGTCTTCAGGTACAAACGGTAAGTCGTAATTTATTACAAGGGGAAGTTGTTTAATGTCTAGTCCACGAGCCGCAATATCGGTTGCAATTAACGCTTGTACTTCTTTGTTTTTAAATTGTTTCATGGCGCTGTTACGAGCGTTTTGTGATTTGTCAGCGTGGATAGCTCGAATACTGAATCCGCGCTCGGATAAAATATTATCCAATAAATCAACGGTGCGTTTTGTTTTGCAAAAGATAATGGCTTGTGAATCGATGTATTCATTTAGCATCTGCATAATGGCATCGGGTTTATCTTGTTTATCAATTTCATAAATCCATTGTTTGATGTTTTTGTTAACTGTATTTTCTTTTGATGATTTTATAAACAATGGCGCGGTTAAGTATTGATTGATAATGCTTTTTATAGATTCAGGATAAGTAGCCGAAAACAAAAGGGTTTGTTTTTGCGCGGGTAAAAATTTCAGAATTTCTTTTAGCTCGGCTTCGAAACCTAAATCCAACATTCTGTCGGCTTCGTCTAAAACAAGTGTTTGGATATTGGATAAATCAATTTTGTCTTGATTGTTTAAATCAATTAATCGTCCAAGGGTGGCTACGATTATTTCACAGCCTTGATTAATTTGTTCAATTTGTTTGTCTATTTTTTCGCCACCAATAATTAACGCAGGGGTAATATTAAATGGCTGAGTGAAGTATTCGAATTGTTCAAAAACTTGATAAGCCAACTCGCGTGTTGGAGTTAATACAATCACTTTTAATTGTTTGTTAGCATCAGGTTTTGTAACAAGTGATTGTAATATAGGCCAAACAAATGCGGCGGTTTTACCCGTACCTGCTTGAGCGCTCGCGGTAACGTCTTTGTGTTGTAATATAGGTTCGAACACTTGTGTTTGAATGTCGGTAGGTTTGTCGTAACCTTTATTTAAAATTCGGGCTAATAAATATTTGTTCAAAAACTCTTCGGTAAATTTCATATTATTTTCTATGTGGAATTAATGTCTGTAGGTTCGATATTTATATCGAGTCTAACTTCTTTGGCCATTTTTAATTCGATATAAATATCGACCCTACGATTTATTGTCGCGATAAAGCCAAACCTACTGTAATTTGCGTAAAGCATGAGCAATGAAAAGCCACGCCTTTTCGCAGTTCATGATTGAAGCTTTTAATTCAATCACGGATGAGTGAATTAAACTTAAAGAGTACTCATTGCTAATATTTCATTGAAATGATCTTCATTCATTTGTGAAACACTCAATCTTGCGTGGGTCACTAATTGCATATCACTTAATAATGGATTGGCTTTAATGTCTTTTAACGTCACCATATTTTTAAGTGTTTTTGTATAGTTAATATCGACCATAAACCATCTTGGGTTTTCTGGGTCACTTTTGGCATCATAATAACGCTCTGTATGGTCAAAAGCGGTAAAGTCTGGATAAGCTTCTTTGATCACTTTTGCTACCCCTACAGCGCCTGCTGGTTTGCAACTTGAATGATAATAAATAACCAAGTCACCTTGTTGCATATTTTGCATATGGTTACGCGCTTGATAGTTTCTAACACCATCCCAATGTTCGCCTTTAGCGCCCTGAGCTTTTAAGTCTTCTAAACTAAATGCCTCAGGTTCTGATTTCATTAGCCAAAACTGTTTCATGGCGTCGCCTCAATTAGGTATAATCTTTCAAATTAGTAATTTCTTAATTCAATTATATATTAATCCACAGGAAACTCCCCCATGGCTAAAGAAATAATCAATACAGACAAAGCACCTGCTGCAATCGGCACCTATTCTCAAGCAGTAAAAGTAGGTAATACAGTATATATGTCGGGTCAAATTCCTTTGATTGCTGAGACAATGGAAATGGTTGAAGGCGATATCAAAGCGAATATCCATCAAGTATTTAAAAATTTAACAGCGGTAGCAGAAGCGGCAGGTGGCTCTTTGCAAGATGTAGCAAAATTGAATATATTCTTATTGGATTTATCTAACTTTGCCGCAGTTAATGAAGTAATGGCAGAATATTTTGAACAACCTTACCCAGCACGTGCAGCGATTGGTGTGGCGCAATTACCTAAAGATGCACCAGTTGAAATGGATGCCATTTTAGAATTAAGTTAATTGATTGAATAATGAAGTCAAACCTCAAAAGTAGAGGTTTGGCTTTAGTTAGTTAAATACTTGACTTTATTTAGGTAAATGCTCGGTTCTATTTTGTTCAATGTTTGAATTTAGTTAGTTAAATGCTTGGTTTTAGCTGGTTAAATGTTTGACTTTATTTTGTTAAATGTTTGATGAGGGTTCGTTTTAGCGTTGAAAGCTCTATGGGTTTGGTTATATGGTCATCCATGCCTACTCTTAGTGCTTGTTCACGATGTTCATTCATTGCATGGGCAGTGAGACCAATTATCGGTACCGAATCAATCTGTCTTTTTCGTTCAAAGGCGCGTATTTCAAATGTGGTTTCTAGGCCATCCATTTTGGGCATTTCAAAATCCATTAAAATCAAATCGATTTGTTTATGATTCGCTAGATAATTACTTAATGCTAATTCGCCGTTCTCTTCAATAATACAGATTATTTTGAGTTTTTTCAGCATTGAGCGAATTACCATCATGTTCACATGGTTGTCTTCTGCCACTAAAATACGTTTACCCTCTAATATTCGATTTGTATTTTCTTCATCTACAAACTCTGCTTTATCGATGTCTTTATCAAACAGTTTTAATAAATTGTATTTGAGTGAGCGCGCTGCAACGGGTTTTTGAATTACATAATCAATATTGGCGTCTTTGATTTCTTTTTGACTAGGTGAATTGGATAAACTGGAAATTAATATACGTTTAGTTTGATTCAGTAATTCATCATTTCGCATCCAGGTTGAAATCATTATGCCGTTATCTTTGGGCATTGCCATGTCTACAAGGATCACGTCATAAAGGTTGTTTGTTTGGCGCGATAGAACAAGTTTTTGAATCGCGTCATCGGAAGTGCTGGCAATATCAGTATATAAACCCCATGAACGGCATTGGTCCGAAGTGATTTCGTTGAAATCTTCATTGGTATTAATAATTAATATGCGTTTATGTTTGACGTGGGTTGATAATATTTGATTTTTCTTAATAAATTCAGTACTGGCCAGTTTACATCTAATTGTAAACCAAAATTCAGAGCCAATACCTAGGTGGCTATTCACATTAATGTCGCCACCCATTAATTTTGAAAGGGATTTGGAAATGCTAAGTCCAAGTCCTGTGCCACCATATTTTCTAGTGGTGGAGCTATCTGCTTGAGAAAATGCAGAAAACAACTGCTGGCATTGATCTTGAGATAAACCGATACCTGTATCTGTAATACTAAATTTTAAGATGTTATTACCTGTGTTTTCCACATCAACTACAGGTTCAACAGAAATGACAATTTTACCTTCGCTGGTGAATTTAAAGGCGTTGCCTAATAAATTTAATAATATTTGGCGTAAACGTGTTGGGTCACTTTGTATAAATATAGGTGTGCCCGGTAGAATATTAACCATCAATTCGATGTCTTTTTTCTCAGCCATCACACTAAATAATGAAACCACATCTAGGCATAATTCATCTATATCAACATCCACGGCTTCGATGTCTAATTTACCCGCTTCAATTTTTGAATAATCTAAAATATCACTAATAATGTTTAATAACGCTTTGCCCGAATTGTTAATGATATCCACATATTGGCGTTGAGTTGGCTCAAGTTCGGTGTTTTTTAGCATTTCCACCATACCAATCACCCCATTCATTGGGGTTCTTATTTCGTGACTCATGGTGGCTAAAAAACGGCTTTTTGCTTCGATTCGTACCTCGGCTGCTTCTAATTTGTTGCCCACTTCAACCTGAGTGAAAGTATTGCTTTTCCATATTTGATAACGAAATTTATGCTGAATAAAAATTAATGCTGAAAAAATAATTAAAGCTGCAAGTAAGTCATTTAGGCTGTAACGAGCATTTGCATCCGTTAGGTCGAGCCCATTAAAAAGTGCAATTATGATACAGAGTGAAATGCTTGATGCTAATAATAAATAGGAGCGTTTGCGACTAATAGGCACAAGTGGAATAATTGAAATAACCAAAATAAAACCAGAAAGATAAACGGGATCACAACCCGTTAAACCTGTAATTATGGCTGAACCTATCGCTAAATAGGCAGAAATAAATAATAATAAATTTTGTTGTTTATTATTGAACCAATTAGCAAGTTTAACCACTATTAATGTTAAACCAACGAAGGATAACCCTGCTCTAATCCAAATAAATAATGTCATATCTGGATAAAGTTGCAGATCGATAGGGATAAAAAACAACCATAAAAACGATAATGAACAAGGAATGATTAATATACGTTTTGACTGGTAGTGTAACTCTGCTTCAAACGAAGGGGCAGGCTTTGAGCGGTAATCGCGAAAGTCATAAGCCTTAGAAAGAAGTGAGAGTATATTCATACAGATATTTGTTACCCTAATAAAAAACAAGATTCACTGCCGGCTTTAAAAAATCAGTAAAAGATATACTCACGTGAGGTTTTTACTGAGTTCGTGGCAGCATAATTTAGTATAGAAGGGAATAAAGGATGTGCAGGTTTTTGTGCTTGTTAATCGAGATCTTGCTTAAATTGTTGATCTAATGATTCAAATTCGTCTTCAAATTCCATGTCGGAATCGTCAAATTCATTAAGCCGAGCGCTGGCAAGAGGAAGGGTAACTTGAAATTGGACCCCTGCTATATCTAATGCGGTCCATTTAATTAAACAGCCCCGTTTTTTATTGACAAAATCAATGTTAAACAACGCTATATTTGAAAAGTCATCTAAGTGTTGAATGCTGTTTTGCTCGTCAAAAGAAAACTCTTTGTACTGTTTTGTTTTAATATTAGTAATACGTGCTCGGCGAAGAGGTTGTTCAAATTCGCTCTTGGCTGTTCTATTTTTGCATTGCGTGTGAGTTGTCGGTTCGTTAATATTTACCTGTAAAATATTGTTAGGGTTGCTGTGGATCAAAAAAAAGTGTTGAGTGCTCTGATCTTGAAAAGTTAAATCTATTTTAAATCGGTGGTTTGGGTTTTTAATGTTTTGTGCGCTTATATTACCTTCATAACCACTGACGATTTCCTGTGAGAAAAACAACCCTAACCCTTTCCCGTGATTTTCTTTCACTTTGCGAGTGGAGAAACCCAGCTTAAATATATCTTGTTTGATTTCATCTTTAATATTGGGGCCTCGATTGTAAATATTTAAATACAATTGTTGATTATCTTGTTTGATCTCAATTAATATTCGATCACTTTTTTGTTTAAATTTGGTTTTTTGCAAAAAGAATTGCGCATTTTTAATGATATTTTCAATCAGTAGAATAAAGTGATTAGGATTACCCAATAATTCTTCACTTTTATGAATAATTAAATGGAATTGATCGTTAGAATATCCGATTGTATTTTTTTTGCTTTTTCGAATAGATGAAAATTCGTCGGGTGATTCGCTTAATGTCGATAAATAATCTAATAATGCCGTTTTAGGCTGATAACAGAAATCATTAAATTCAGAGTTTTGTGCATTTAAAGATTGTTGAATATAATGTTCTTCGCAATCACAAAGAAAATCACTTATGTGTAATGCAATATTATCGGTAGTGGCTAAATCTAATAAATCCCATAAATATTGTATGGCGATTAAAGCATCGTCACTTGATTGTTTAATTACTTCAATTTCAAGCTCTGTATTATGTTTGTTTAAAGCCGAAATCTGATTTTGTAGGGTTTGGATAAAGGTTTTAACTTTGTCGTAACTAATGACACCATTGTGGCGTACTTCAGACGCAATGGATTTAAAGTGTAAATATTTTTCATCGTATTCTATGAAGTCTAATAATTTCTCACTAATAAAATATTTTAACTTGTCGGCATGTGACGAATAAGTAAATGCCTTTTTATTCAGTGATTTATTTTGAAGTTGTATTTTTTTATTTTGTAAAACTAGATTTTCTATAGACTGATTATGAAATTTAGCTTTTCTTTGAAAACGAATATAAGACCAAATAAATAATAAAATACCAATGACTAGAAAAATTGATGAATAACCACTGATTATGTTTAAATTAATTGATGCTGGTATAAATTTTAAAAAATAAGGGTTTTCTAATAAAGAAAATAAAACAATACTTAATAAAGCAAGTATTGAAAGATAAGGGAAACGTAATTTATTAATGTTTGATTTCATTGTTACCTTCTTTAAATGATGGATGTTTTGACGTGGTAAACCACAACCTATGAAATTGCTTTCCAACAATAAGCACCATCATCACCAGATGCCACAATACCTTGACCGTTCTTGCAGGTTGTCAAAAAAGAAAAAGCAGGTTCAGTTGATTGGGCGACCATTTCAATTGAATGTCTTAAAATTTTAATATGCTGGCGATAACTCGCATATGAAAACTTTTCTACATCGCTCTCAATACGTTGCGCCATTTCAATGGTTGCAATAGGGCGTGGGCTTGCTTGTAATAATTCACGTAATATTTTTCGTGGTGTTGCGGAAAGTGGGCGTTTTGTATTTGCCGGATTCATTAACGTTTGTTTACGAAAATAAACCTGCCAAGTGACTAAATCCATTTTTAAGTCGCCGTTTACAATAAAGTCGTCATTTTTTTGAGTGCCGTTTGAATTCTCAGTTGCCCCTGTAATTTGGTGTTGGCGCAAAACAGCCTTAATACGCCAGCATAAAACCTGTTCAATGTTGTTTTGATGTTTGGCTATAAAGTCTTTGCTGTCGCCTTGTTCAAGCGCTAACATTTCAATGTCGGTGCCTGAATGCTCTGAAAAATAAACAATAGGTAAATCTGCCCATTTCTCTTTTAAAGTACGTGAGACACTAAAACCTGCGTGATCATTGCCATGCATATTGGCATCAAGCAGCGCAAGACTAGGGCGCTGCTCGAAAGACATTAATTTTATTTTTTGGCAAGCCGACGCCGCCGACTTATGACAATCCACAATAGTAGGTGAATCATCAAATTGATGTGCTTCTAGAATTGGTTGAATTTTATTGATCCAATGGAACTGATCTTCTACCCAAAAAATATTTGCCATAATTTGTGTAATCATTTGTTAAAACTTAAGGATGTAGTTATAGCAACTTTGACGCCGAAAACAATGACGGATACAACATTTTACAAACTTTGTGATAAGTAAATGATATAAAAATCTCAGTGAGTGATATTTCACCAATTTTTTACAACGATTAATCATAATAGATATATCAAATGAATAATTAACCAGAGTGAAGTTATGAAATTTATTAGGCCCCAGAGTATTCAATTGCTAACGATTATTTTTATATTAATGATCACAATGATGGTTGTGCAAAAAAACCATGCAAAGGGTTTGAGTGAAAAACAGATACAAGCGGTTATAAAAAATCCACAAGTAACAATAAATAACATTGATATAAAAGGCATTGATCAAAACTTATTAGTTATTTATCCATTAACCTGTGATATATGGTCGGGTTTTGAGTTTGAAGAATGTTTAGAGTTAGAAGGCAATCAGGTTTTCTTTTCAGTTGAAGGTGACTATAACTATGATGGATTTGATGAGCAATATCACACAGGTTATGCACAGTTTGAATCTGGAAAGTGGGTAAAGTATTTATTAGTGTTAGATCATCAATTAGAGGTGCTGATGTTTAAAGTGATCGAATTAGATGGCTTAACTGATTATTATAATTTTACGGGTATTTTCATAAACAACAATCAATTGTATTGGGTTGAATGTATTAGTTGTGATGTGATTTATGCCATAAGAATGTTTGACGCCAAAAAACAAAAAACACTTGCATATACTGATTAATTTATGAGTGGCTAGTATATAAAAAGGATATATTATAAAATACGGACTTTATATTATTTGATTTGGATATTGAATGTTATATTTTGTATATTCGATACTGGCAATTATCAGGTTTGCAGACTTTATTCTTTAGAAAAAACATAACTTGGAATAATGTAAGTAAGGCCTAATTTTATTTACATTTTAATAAATAAAGGAAAAACCTATGTTTAAAAACTTATGTGTATTATTTGTTTTAAGTTCGATGTTACTGTCTTGTAATGTTGTGAAAAATACCGGTACAGAAAATGACACCCAAACTGAAGTTGTCATCGATGATTCAGTTTTTACTGATGACAGGATTAATACCGATCTTGTTGTTGATAATAGTTGTGAATGGTCAATGGTTGAACAAAGTCGAGATATTTATGATGTTCAAGTATTTTTGTTAGAAGAAATTAAAACCGTTGAATGTATTTCTAATGTTGAAGCGTTTGTTGATTTTGGTGATGGCAGTGCGGCTCAATATTTTGAAGCAGGCTATATCACTCATAAATGGGCAGGTTATAAGACACAATATTCCGTGGTTATTAATGGTGTAATTATTATTAAATTACAAAATTATCTGCAAGACCCTGATACACAAACTCATACTCAATGTGCATCGTATAATCATCTTTATACTAGCCAAATAGAAAATAATAATCAAAATGATCACATTGTAGATATTAAATTAAATCCTGCAATAGAAGGTTGTTTAGACCCTGATGATTTAACTCGTACTAGTAAAGTTGACTTTGCTGATGGCTCACCCATTTATACTTTCCCTTTTACAACACTGACACATGAGTTTTTAGAAAATGGCGAATACGAAATTCGAACATTTGAAGGTGGTTCATTATTAAATTTTGGTGCAGACATTACGGTGACTGATATTGATGAATCGTTAACTGAAAGTGAAGGTAAGGGTGTTTGTGATTCATTACGTTCAAGTATTAGTCAATCCATTTCTGCTATAAAAGAAAATCATATGTCACCTACATTTTCTGCAAGTATTGTTTCAAAAACACCCGACCAGTGTTCTTCTTATTTAGAGGTAATTGAAACTTGGGATTTTGGTGATGGTGTCATAGTGACAACGTTTGATAGAACAATTGAACACACGTATTTAAAAGAAGGTGAATATACTGTTAGTGTTAATGCACAAAGTGAATTTGCGAGTCTAACTCGTTCATTGTTGTATCAAGCCGTTGATGTTGATTCCCAGGAGGTAATAGGTTGTGGGTTGGATACATTACCTGCCTATGTAGAGTTTGACTTTATTCAAACTGAAACTTTATTGGTGCAATTTGATGCATCAAAGGTGTCGTTTGATAATCCAGAACGTTGCGAAGACACCTATCATCCCGAAGTTATTTTATGGGATTTTGGTGACGGTACAGAATTACAATCAACAGATAGGTTAACCCACCGTTATGAGCAGGCCGGAGAGTATGTCGTGTCGATCTCGTATGGTTCGGAAATTGATTTTATTACAATAACTAAAAAAATAAATGTGCAATAATTAATGAATAAAACTATTGTTTATCCTCAAACTATTACGTTTGAGGGGGTTTGTTTAAACCAAATAAATCTTTTAGGAACTCAAGTATTTTTGGTTGATTTTGAATAACCTGCGTGGTTAATCCTAAGTGTTTTCTAATTTTAGATCCAACATGAATTTGTGGGTTTGAAAATTCATAACCTTGTTCTTCTTCTCTTATTTTTACTAACTTTTTTGCTTCATTAAACGTACTAATAAAATCTAAGTTTTTGAACGCATCTTGAAAATACGCTTTGCCAAAAAACGTCATGTCTAAATCATTTGAACAGCCAAAAGACGTATGGGTGGAATCGGCGGCACTAATTATTATGCTGTTTTCATCTTTTAGAGCGTCGATAAATACCCCTGAATAACATGCACTGATTATGATTACTTTCCATTTTATTTTACTTTGTTTAATTGTGTCTGATAATTGCTCTGGGGTGATACTACCTAACGACATATTATGAATGTTTAAACTAATACCTAAATCTGCATTGCCGTGACTGCTGGCGTACATCAATAAAATATCTTCTTCACTGTCCATTTTGTTTTTAATGTGAGTTAAACTTTGTTTGATCGCATAATGGGTAGCCCAGGGTATTTCTAAGTTTTCCATGCTGTTCATTAATGTAACTTGATGATTTTTGGAAATACCCTGCTCAATTAAGATGTCATTAATAATTTGTACTTCAGAGGCAAAAACCGACTGATTTCCGAAAGCGGCCACTGTTAAAGCGTAAAACTCTTTTTGATTGGTTGTGTTTATTTCTAACGCATTAAATTGTTCATCTAATAATGTTTGTTGTTTATAAATATAAGCTTCGCGTTCGCGTTGTTGTTTTATTTTTTTATTGTTTTTAATATCGCCTTGGAATTCATCGTTATACCAAAGGCCAATTAATACTTCTTTTCTTTTGCCGTTTTTGTTCGAGACAAACTTACCTTTGCCTGATCGATCTCCCCAGCTAAACTCACCAATGTATACATCACCATTTGGGTAAGTTAATGTGCCAAGCCCATCAAATTGTTGGTAACTAAATTCGCCGCGGTAATGAGTGTTATCAATACCTTGGTATTCTCCAGATACTAAGGAGTTTTCTTCAAATTTGCCTGTCCAGGTATTACCAACATCGTCGATGATGTTACCTTCACCTGTTAAACTCCAATTTAAGTAATTACCTGAATATATTAATCCGTCGGAATCTGTGAAACTGCCAGTTCCCGTAAATTTACCCGCTTCAAAATTGCCAACATAAGAATAATTGTCAGAAAAATATTTGCCTTCTCCTTGAAATAAACCTTGTTGAAAATTACCGTCGTAAGTGATTTGCTTTGCATTTATTAGAATTCCTGGGCCATCAAACATTCCGTTTTTAAATTGGCCGATGTAACTTGAGTTGTTGCTGTAAGTTAGGCTGCCTTGACCTGATAATAAATTATCTTTTAATTCACCTTCGTAAATTGTGCCGTCGGGTAAGGTGATGGTTTGTGCCAAACACATAAAACTGCTTAACAATATTAATATTGAAATGTTCATTTTAAATAACAATAACATAGTTGTCCTTTATACTTATTTGTTAGAAATAAAAATGCAAAGAGGTAGTTGCTAGGCAGTATAGCCCTATTTATGACGTTGTTTGAAGTTTAAGCTACGTATTTTTGATGATCTTCAAAGTGTTGGTTTATTTGTAAACTGACCCTGAAATGTTCAGTTTTAGAGAAAGCGAGGTCGCCATTTTGATTAAATTCAAAATTAAACGTTAATGAGCGTGCAAAGGTTTTATGGCGTAATGTGATGTGAATAGTTTCTTCGTCAATATAATGGGATTTAATAAGGCGAAGTGATAAAGAGGTATTAAATTTAGTTAGCAACCATTGCGAGAGTTTAAAAGTGGCGCGATGGATAAGGTTTAGGTGGATATCAGTCTGAAATGGCGCGGTGGCATTATCTGAGAGTGTTTTGTCCAGTGCGCATAATATGTCCAATGTATTAAGGTCGTTATTATTGGCCATTTCAACTTATTTCTTATTATTGGCGGCTTTGATAGGCCTTAATTGTTGGATATATGATACTTCATTGTATTTTTAATATACATAGAGCATACAATACAATTTGACTGTCATTCTATTATTTTATAAATATATGTCAAGTCGGAATTTATGATTAGAAGAGTGTTAATTTGTAATAATTTGTGTGATTTATGTCAGTAAATGAGGGCATTAAGTAGTGTTATATGATCAGTGTGATTAAAAAGCGATGCAACGCGTCGGTTGCAGGTATGGTTTAATGTTTTAAATAATAGAAAACGAAGTTTAAGTCGTCCAAAACAGTGCAGATTTTAGATTGAAATTGATCCTGTGAACCTTTATAGTACACGGCGCTAAAAAATGGCGTCACTATCTAAGTTTGTTGGTAGAAAAACCAAAGATTAAATAATCGATAATGAAGGTAAAAAGCAAAATGAATGATTCGATATTTAAACCTTATAAGCCAAAAAAACTTAAAAAGCCTGCTTTATTTAAGGCCTTACTGCTGCAAGTAAGTGTGACAACCATGATGGCTGCGGGATTGTTGCTTATAAATGTTACAATAGGTTTATCGTTTTTTGTTTCTATTGTTATATTTTCTATCCCTCAAGCCTATATGAATTTTAAAGCTTTTGCCTATTATGGCAGTGGTGATATAGACAAAATTAAGACAGGTATGTACCTGGGGGAATTTTACAAAGTAATGTTAACCTGTGCGCTTTTTGTAACATCTTTCGTAATCGCGCCGGAATTACTGCATTTCCCAACATTATTTATGGGATACATTTTGATGATTATCATCAATGTGGTCCTAACTCAGTTTCAAATTAATCATCCGTCGTAAAACACGGGTATAAAATATAGGTGTAATACAATGTCTGGAAACAGTGAAGACTTGATAAGCTCTAATGATTATATTGCTCATCATTTAGTCAACTCAACGTTTGGTAATTTGCCTGAAGGTGCTGTTGATTGTCATGGTCAAGTAGTATCAGCTGCGGATGCTGGATGGCAAATGGCTCAATGCGCAGAAGAAGCTACTGCAATGGGATTCTCGGGGTTGCATGTTGACTCATTAGGTTGGTCACTCGCGTTATGCATATTGGGTATGGGTTTTTTCTGGTTGGTAGCTCGCAGAGCAACCGCTGGTGTACCAAAAGGCGCTCAGTCTTTCGTAGAATTAATAGTTTCTTTTGTTGATAGTGAAACTAAAGAAACGTTCCACGGTAAAAATAAGATGATTGCGCCTTTAGCGTTAACTATCTTTATGACCGTTATTTTATGGAACTTAATGGATTTAATCCCAGTTGATTTAATACCTCATGCAATGGAAAGCTTACATTTAACTACTTTCCAAAAAATTGTACCTTCTACCGATCCTAATATGACTTTAGGCTTGGCCTTGGGTGTTTTCTTATTGGTGTTGTTCTATAGCATTAAAATTAAGGGTTTTGGTTTTATCAAAGAACTTACATTGAATCCTTTAAGCTTCAAAAACCCATTATTACAGGCGGTTTTCATCCCTGTAAACTTAGTGTTAGAGCTTGTTACGTTAATCGCTAAACCTGTTTCACTTGGACTTCGTTTGTTCGGAAACATGTACGCGGGTGAAGTAATCTTCTTATTAATTGCAACAATGTACGGTATGCATGAATTGAAAGCATCTGAGTTCATCATGTCATTATCTGCTGGTGTACTTCAATTAGGCTGGGCAATTTTCCACATCTTAGTTGTGACGTTGCAAGCATATATCTTTATGGTTCTTACATT
>JALJPK010000032.1:0-17100 GCA_022968985.1 Pseudomonadales bacterium
CAATTGGCAACAGCAAGAGTTAAATTGGATCAGGCGCGTACTTATGAGAAGTCTGACCCTAGAATTTATTTAGGTTACGCTTTGATTTATGATAAAGAGCAAGAAGCGGAACTTGCAGCAGATAATTTTGAAAAAGCCGCTAAATTGGGTGGGGGTGCTGAAGTGGCGATGCATCGTGCTTTGTCATTATATAATTTAGGTCGTTTTACTCAGGCAACTGTGTTTTTTAAGCAATGTATGAACGATACACAATTTGAATTACGAGCATTGTGTTTTGAGTTAAACGGTTTTAATGAAATGCGTTTAACTAATACTAATAACGCAATTGAATCCTTTAAAAAAGCGACGCAATTAAATACGAATATGCCAACCTCTTATCTTTCTTTGGCAAATCTTTATATTCAAAATGCAGAGGTTCAGTCGGGTTTTTTAGCGTTTAAAAAATACGATCAAATGGCGCAGTATATCAATTCGGTTAAGCATACTGCGCAATCCTTATGGATTGGTATTCAATTAAGTAATGCGGTGGGTGATTCTGAAGAAATGAAGAAACTAGTTGTTCAATTGAAAATTAAATTTAAAGATAGTAATGAGTATGCAGTCTATAAACAGTGGTCTGAAGCATTAGGTTCTAATTAATAATATGAATAAACAAGGCATTAGCCCAATTATAAGAAGAGTGTCGCGCAAAATTTATGTGGGTAATGTACCCGTTGGTGGCGATTCACCGATAACAGTTCAGTCTATGACCAATACTGAAACCTGTGATGTACAAGCAACAGTGAATCAAATTAATGCATTAAAAGATGTTGGGGCGGATATTGTTAGAGTTTCTGTGCCATCAATGGAAGCTGCTGAAGCTTTTGGTAAAATCAGGAAACTTGTTGATATTCCGCTAGTAACAGATATTCATTTTGATTATAAAATTGCATTAAGAGTGGCTGAGTTAGGTGCGGATTGTTTACGTATTAATCCTGGGAATATCGGTCGTGAAGATCGTGTTCGTGAAGTGGTTGCAGCGGCTAAGTACAATAATATACCTATTCGAATTGGTGTGAACGCAGGTTCGCTAGAGAAAGACTTACAAAAAAAATACGGTGAACCGACACCAGATGCTTTAGTTGAATCAGCAATGCGTCATATTGATATTTTAGATCGATTGAATTTTGAAGAATTTAAATTAAGTCTAAAAGCGTCCGATGTATTTATGACGGTTGCTGCTTATAGAAAAATTGCTAGTCAAATTGAGCAACCTTTGCATTTGGGTATTACTGAAGCGGGTGGGTTACGTTCAGGTACAGTAAAGTCGGCTGTTGGTTTAGGTTTGCTTTTAAATGACGGTATTGGCGATACAATTAGAATATCACTTGCAGCTGATCCAGTTGAAGAGATTAAAGTGGGATTTGATTTATTAAGATCCCTGCGTCTTCGTTCAAAAGGTGTGAACTTTATTGCATGTCCTAGTTGTTCTAGACAAAACTTTGATGTCATAAGTACCATGAATGAATTGGAATCTCGATTGGAAGATGTCTTAACACCCATTGATGTTGCAGTAATCGGTTGTGTTGTAAATGGCCCAGGTGAAGCAAAATCAGTGGATGTTGGTCTAACAGGTGGTTCACCTAATAACCTAATTTATGTAGATGGTAAGCCATTTACAAAATTTAAAAATGAGGAATTAGTGGATCAATTTGAAGCGCTCATTCGTAAGCAATTAAAAGTAAAAGAAGCGTTGTTAGAAAACGTCATTGTGAAATCCTAGAGGAATTATTTTGAGTAAGATTCAAGCCATTCGTGGCATGAACGATATTTTACCCGGTCAGTCTGAGATCTGGTTATACGTTGAAGATACAGTTAAACAAGTGTTAAAGCAGTTTGGTTACCAGCAAATTCGTATGCCAATAGTGGAGCAAACCCGATTATTTACGCGCAGTATTGGTGAAGTAACCGATATTGTCGAAAAAGAAATGTATACATTTTTAGATCGTAATGAAGAAAGTCTATCGTTACGACCAGAGGGAACTGCTGGTTGTGTGCGAGCAGGTATCGAACATGGTTTATTACATAATCAGATTCAAAGGTTGTGGTATGCCGGTCCGATGTTTCGTTATGAAAAACCGCAAAAAGGGCGTTATCGTCAATTTCACCAAATAGGTGTAGAAACCTTTGGAATGGCAACCGCTCAAATTGACGCAGAGCTAATTATTTTAACGCATAATATATTTAAAGCGTTTGGTATTTCAGATTCTATTGAATTACAGCTTAATACGTTAGGTTCAAATCAAGCACGAATTGAATATAAAGTTGCATTGGTTGATTTCTTAAATGGTATTAAAGAGCAACTTGATGAAGACAGTCAAAAGCGAATTGATACCAATCCACTGCGTGTATTAGACAGTAAAGATAAAAATACACAGAGTTTATTAGATGCAGCGCCAGATTTTAATGATTACATTGATGAAGAGTCAAAAAGTCATTTCGAAGAATTAAAATCTTTGTTAGAAGTTTCGGGGGTTTCATATACTTTAAATCCGCGTTTAGTGCGTGGTTTAGATTATTACAATAAAACAGTGTTTGAGTGGGTCACCGATAAGCTGGGTTCTCAAGGTACGGTTTGTGGTGGTGGTCGTTATGATTCATTAGTAGAGCAATTAGGTGGGCGTGCAGTGCCTGCTTCTGGCTTTGGCTTGGGAGTTGAGCGTTTCATATTGTTACTTGAAGAGTTGAATGTATTACCTGAATCGATTAAATCGCAACCAGAGGTCTACTTTGTGGCTGCTGGTAAGGGTTGTAGTGTTGCCCAGTTCAAATTAACTCAACAATTACGTGACCATTGGCCAAATATCCATATAATCAGTGACTGCACTGGTTCTAAGTTTAAAGCACAAATGAAAAAAGCCGATGCCAGCGGTGCAAGATTATGTTTAATTTTAGGTGAAAACGAATTAAACGAAGAAAAAATTGTGGTTAAAGATTTACGCAATGGCGAACAACAAGTAGTTCAATGGTCTGCATTGAATAAAGAATTAAAAATAATATTAGATAAGTAATTAAAGGGGATATCCGTGAACGAAACAGATCAGGAACAAATTGAATCGTTAAAGCAATTCTGGGCTAAATGGGGAACAGCAGTTGTTGCAATTGTTGTATTATTAGCTGTATTGATGATTGGTACGAATGTTTGGGACGACACAGTTCGAAAAAATAAAGAAACCATATCAGATGAATATCAATTAGTTGTTCAGTTATTGTCTGAAAATGCAGAATTAGATGCTCAGCAAATTGTTACTTTAACCGAATTATCAAATGGTTTGAAACATAAGTACTCTGACAGTGTCTATACCGCAATGGCTTCTTTTAACGTAGCGCAACAGTTAATTAAAGTTGGTGAGTTAGATAAAGCGTTAGCAGAATATGAATTCGTTATTGCAAATGCAAATGATATACATAGTGTTGAGATTGCATTAGAGCGTAAAGCAAAAATATTATTAGAAAAAGGTGAATTTGATTCTGCTTTTTCAGCGATTACCTCA
This sequence comes from Pseudomonadales bacterium, assembly GCA_022968985.1. Classification (GTDB taxonomy): domain Bacteria; phylum Pseudomonadota; class Gammaproteobacteria; order Pseudomonadales; family Natronospirillaceae; genus Marinicellulosiphila. The sequence continues at coordinate 3,534 of JALJPK010000032.1, forward strand.
ATTGAAGCAACGTCAATGATGTTTCAATTCTTAGGTACACAAGGTGATATTTTAGTGGCGCAAAATAAAATAGATGCAGCAAAAGTAGCGTATGAGTCTGCAATTGTTTTAGGTAACGAGAAAAATTTACCTGTCGATTCTTTAAAATTAAAATTGAATGACTTAAGCGTTACTCAATAAATACCAAAAGGCTGAACATGAGAGTAAAAACATTAACAGGATTGATAAGTTTATTTGCAGTTTTAATGTTGATAACCTCGTGTTCTTCCAAAAAAGTTAAACGAAAACCAGCACCTTTAGCGCCACAAGTAATAATGGGTGCGAAATTTAAAATTAATTGGTCCGTTAATCTTGATTCAGATTCTTCGTTTCAATTATTACAACCCCATATAATGGCTGAAAAAATATTAACCGTTTCAACTGAAGGTAAGTTGTATGCAATTAACCATGATGGTGATATTTTATCGCAAAAGTGGCTGGAACCCGTCTCTTCAGGTGTTTCAAAAACGAGTTTAGGGGTGAGTTATGTTAATCAAAACGGCTTTATTCAGCACCGTGATGAAAACTTAAACGTATTGTGGTCCAGTGATTTAAAAGCATTATCTTTTCATGCTCCAATAGAAATTGACGGTTTATTAGTGGTTCAAACTATTGATGGTCGCTTGAGTAGTTTTGATTTGGAAAAAGGTCAATTACAGTGGGTTTATCAGATTATTCAGCCTGAGCTGACAATTAAAGGTCATTCAGCCCCTTTAATTTATAAAAACAATATTATTACAGCGTTTGCAAATGGTCGAATTGTAAGTATTGCTGCTAAAACAGGCGACGTTAACTGGGAATACTCCTTAAAAGGAGCGGTTAGCTCAAATGTATTAGAAAACTTATTAGATATTGATGCACCTATGCAAATAATTAGAAATCAATTATTTGTAATGGGTAATCATGGTAATATGACTGTCTTAAACCTTGATCAAGGTAACCCATTATGGGAAAAAGACATTCAAAGTTTAAAATCTTTTGCGTTAGATGAAATCAATAACCGATTATACGTTGTATTGGTTGATGGTTCGTTAACGGCTATTAATATGGCGACAGGCACGTTTGTCTGGCATGAAAAGTTTTTATTATATCGAAATCCAACAGGCATTGTTTTAGTTAATGGTGTGTTGCTTGTAGGGGATTATGAAGGTTATCTTCATGCAGTATCAACTAAAAATGGACAACCTTTAAATCGATATCGTATCGATAGAAGCAGTATCCAAACAAAAATTATTGAATATAATTCAAATGTGTATATTCAAAGTCAAAGCGGCAAACTCATTTCTTTAAGCGTTAGCGAGATTTAATCTCGCTTTTTACGTCTCAATCTGGACAAAAATCATGTTACCTGTAATCGCCTTAGTTGGACGCCCTAATGTTGGCAAATCCACTTTATTTAATCGTTTAACCAAAACCCGTGACGCACTGGTTGCGGATTACGCGGGTCTAACACGTGATCGTAAATACGGTGACGGTAAGTTAGGTGAAGTGCCTTATATTGTTGTTGATACTGGTGGTATCAGTGGTATGGAAGAGGGCATCGATTATGAAATGGCAGAACAGTCATTTGCAGCAATCGACGAAGCGGATATCGTTTTATTTTTAGTAGATGCACAAGCGGGTATGACCGCATCTGATCAAATGATTGCTGAGTACCTACGCAAAGAAAATAAAAAAACCTATTTGGTTGTGAATAAAACCGATGGCTTAGATATCGATATCGTAATTGCTGATTTCCATGGTTTGGGTTTAGCTGTAGATCCTATGCCAATTGCTGCGTCACAAAATCGTGGTGTCACTAAATTAATGGGTGTCGTATTAGAGCCTTATTTAGAAGAGTTTGCTGATTACCAAGAGCGCCAAGAAAAATATAAAGGCATTAAAATTGCCATTGTAGGTCGACCAAATGTGGGTAAATCTACTTTGGTTAACCGTATGTTAGGTGAAGAACGTGTTGTGGTTTATGACGAACCGGGTACCACTCGTGACAGTATTTATATCCCGTTTGAGCGTGAAGGTGAAGAATATACGTTGATTGATACAGCGGGTGTTCGTCGTCGTAAAAACATCGATGAAGCCATTGAGAAATTCTCAATTATTAAAGCGTTACAGGCTATTCAAGACTCTAACGTTGCTATTTTAGTAGTGGATGCGCAGGTAGGTTTAGTTGAACAAGATTTACACATGCTTGGTTTTATTCTAAATGCAGGTCGTGCGCTTGTGGTTGCCATTAATAAATGGGACGGCATGGAAGTGTATGACAAAGAGCGGATTAAAACTGAGCTAGATCGTCGTTTGCCTTATTTAGATTGGGCTGATCAGCATTTTATCTCAGCTAAACATGGTACAAACGTTGGTAACATGTATAAGTCCATTCACACCGCTTATGATTCAAGTACCGCTAAATGGTCTACGAATTATTTAACCGGTGTATTACAAGGTGCGGTAGAGAGTCATCATCCTCCGTTAGTTCGTGGTCGTCGTATTAAATTACGTATGGCACATCAAGGTGGCTCAAATCCACCAATTGTGGTTATCCACGGTAATCAAACTAAAGAAGTACCAGGTTCATATAAACGTTATTTAGAAAATACGTTCCGTAAAGTATTGGGCATTCGTGGCACACCGATTCAGTTTGAATTTAAAACCACACTTAACCCGTTCGCGGATAAAAAAGAGAAATTACATACAGGTCGTTATACTAAGCAAAAAGTGGATTACTCCTTAGAAGCGAAACCTAAAAAAGGTGAGGGTAAAATGTCTCGCTCGTTGCCTAAGATTCGTCATTAAAAAATGGCGAAGTTAATGAAAATTAAATCTACGCATCCTTATGTAATTGCATGGCACTATATAATTTTATTAAGTGCCATTTTAGCTTTTTATCTATGGCCACAAGAAGTAATCGATCACCGTCTTAAAGCATTTTTAGCTGTACTGATTGTAATGTCGATAGGTTTTGTGCATATCGTGTTTGTGTTTGAAAAAGATCCTTTTAAGGCTAAACAACCATTATTTGAATTTGATATTAAAATTCCTGGTTGGCTAAAGCTTATTTGGGAAGTGTCATTGTTTAGTGCCGCTACTTGGATTTATGCACAAAATCAAACCGAATTATTTTTGCAGTTTTATATTACTGCAATTATTTTGTTGTATCTGTTTAGCTGGGATCGAACATGGTTGATGGTCTCCAGTATTTATCGTGGGAAATAAATGAAATATACTTTAGTAGTGACACTTGATAAAAATATTGAGCAAGTATTGACAACAATTGTAAACCCTGAAAATTTCAATAAATGGCAAAAAACATTTGTAGATTACGAAGTTGTATCGGGAGTGTCAGGAGAAAAAGGTTGTGTGACAACCTTAAAATATAAGTCCGGTAAAAATATTTTATCAATGAAAGAAACGTTGTTATCAATTGACTCACCAAATAAATACAGCGCCACATACGAAACTGATACTGTATGGAATCAAGTTGATAACCATTTTCATAAATTGTCAGAATATAAAACTCAATGGACCTTTGATTCGCACTTTAAATGTCAGGGTTGGTTAAGAGTAATGGCTAAAGTGATGCCTTTTATTTTTAAAAGTGAATCTAGAAAAGCGATGAAAGGGTTTAAAGACTTTATAGAATCTGCTTAAAATTATTATAAAAAATAGTTAGTTAGATAAACCAAAAAAAACCAGCCTAGGCTGGTTTTTTTGTGTCACAACAAAAGACTAATTAGCAGCTGTAGTACATATCAAACTCAACAGGGTGAGTTGTAGAATTAACACGATCCACTTCTTCAGTTTTAAGTGCAATATAAGCTTTAATCATATCTGCAGTGAAAACATCACCGTGCATTAAGAATTCTTTATCCGCATCTAATGCTTCTAACGCTTGCTCTAAACTAGAGGCAACCGTTGGAATTTGAGCCGCTTCTTCTGCTGGAAGATCATACAAATCTTTATCAGCTGCTTCACCAGGATGGATCTTGTTTTTGATGCCATCAATACCTGCCATTAACATCGCTGCGAAACATAAATATGGGTTACCCGTTGGATCGGCAAAACGCGCTTCAATACGCTTACCTTTAGCAGATGCAACATAAGGGATGCGAATCGATGCAGAGCGGTTACGAGCAGAGTAAGCAAGCATAACAGGGGCTTCAAAACCAGGAACCAAACGTTTGTATGAGTTTGTTGATGCATTAGCAAACGCATTGATTGCACGTGCGTGTTTGATGATACCACCGATGTAAAACAAAGCCATTTCAGAAAGGCCAGCGTAATCATCACCAGCAAATTGGTTTTCGCCATCTTTCCAGAATGATTGGTGGACATGCATACCAGAGCCGTTATCGCCAACGATTGGTTTTGGCATAAATGTCGCTGTTTTACCGTAAGCGTGTGCCACGTTATGCACACAATATTTTAAAATCTGAACTTCATCTGCTTTTTTAACTAACGTGTTGAATTTAACACCAATTTCGTTTTGGTTAGCAGTAGCCACTTCATGGTGATGAACTTCAATTTCTAAACCCATTGATTCCATTGCGTTACACATTTGAGCACGAATATCGTGTGAAGAATCTACTGGTGGCACTGGGAAGTAACCGCCTTTAACTTTAGGGCGATGCCCCATGTTACCAGCATCGTAAGATTTACCCGAGTTCCAAGCGGCTTCTTCAGAATCGATCTTTACGAAACAACCCGCCATTGTCACGTCCCATTGCACACTATCAAAAATGAAGAATTCTGGTTCAGGACCAAAAAATGCTGTATCACCTAAACCGGTTGTTTGTAAGAATGCTTCAGCGCGTTTAGCAACACAACGTGGATCACGCTCGTAACCTTGCATGGTATCGGGTTCGATAATGTCACAACGAACGATGATCGTGCAGTCTTCAGTGAACGGATCTAAAACAGCGGTTGTATCGTCAGGCATCATGATCATGTCTGATTCATTAATACTTTTCCAGCCTTCAATTGAAGAGCCATCAAACATTTGGCCGTTTTCAAAAAAATCTTCGTCTACTGTTTTTGAAGGAACAGTAACGTGATGTTCTTTACCACGAGTATCTGTGAAACGTAAATCAACCCACTTAGCTTCCGAGTCTTTAATTAAATTTAAAGTAATTTGTGACATGTCGTCTCCAGTATAAATTAGCCATAAAAGGCAAATAATTTTAAAGTTATCGAATAAACGCATTAACATATAAATGAAAATGCTTAAAAATAATCGTGCAATATAGTACCAAAATAACTTTTAAAAGACAGCGCTTTTTAGATGGGTGAAGGGGGCGTAATCGATTGAAGTAGTGTTGGTGAAATATAGGGGAGTGCAGTGTAACAATGTGAAAATGAGAATGGTGATGCCAAAAAAAAGCTGCTACAAAATCATTTGTAACAGCTTTAATATAAGCGACATTCAATGATGAAGTCGTTTATTGTTAAGTCTTTAATTAATCGATGATTGCATCACGGCAAAGTTTAAAACGCACATTAAGTGGTGCTCTAACTTCTTCTGCTATTGGACCTAATGCAAACCACTGACGAGTTAATACATCTAATTGTTCACGCACATTTTCAGTTTGACCAAAGTCATTTTTCAAACGTTCAACTTGTAAATGCATTCTAAGTGCTTGTTGTGTTTCAGGTGAATCAATATTCGCTAAAATCTCAGTACGCACACAGATTTCATTTAAAGTCGATTCACAATGATCTATTTCAGTAATGTGGTTTTCAAGCACACGATCAAGTCTTGATTCAAAAGCAATAATATCAAACGGTAAAGTTTTGATGCTTTGATTGTCTAATTTCAATTGATCCAATAAATGCTCATAAGTGGATTCATTTAACCAAGCTTCTTCACAGGCTTCAACTTGTTTAGCTAACGACTCAAGGTTGATCCATTTTTCTTCTTGTTTCGCAATACGAGAATCATGATGTACCGTAATGATTAATTCATTAGCAGTTTTAAAGCGATTTTGAGTCACTTCAATGGATTGCTTAGGTAACATGCCCACTTGTTTGAACTGCTCTTGTAACTCTTCTGCTGCAGTTAAATCCAGTGGTTGTGTTTTAATCAAGTCTTCAAGTTTAGTGCAGATGTCATTAGCTGTTTTTAAGTTGTCATTAATCTGTTGTTTGAATTCTTTAGATTGAATATTACGTTTTTCAAATACAGCATCACAATGTTTACGGAAACTTTCCCATAATTTTTGTTCCGTCTTACGTTCAACTAATCCTACGTTTTTCCACTGTTGTTGCAGCTTTTTGATTTCTTCAACTGAATCACGTGCATGCTCAATTAATAAAGCCGCTTGCGCTTTACTGATTAATGATTCTTTGATTTCTTGGTTATCAGCAAATTCACTGTCTAGTTGTTTTTGGATCATCTTAATACAGGTATTAAAGTCGTGTTGTACACTTTGACTTGCGCTACGCTCAACGGGTGAAAACGTTTGCCATTGCTCTTTAGCAGTGCGTAAAAGAATAATTACTTGTTTAAAATCAGCCGTTAACCAGTTGATGTTTTCTATATAACTTTGTAATTCGCTTACCATTTTTTTGCGCTGTTCTAAATTGGTTTGACGAAGTTGACCTAACTCATCAAAGAAAGACTTACATGGCTCATAAGCTTTTTGTGCGTGTTCATTAAACTGTTCCCAAAGGCCTTGGTGTTTGTTTGACGAGCCTTGGCTTAATTGTTTCCATTGGCTTTGTAGATCTTTTACTTTATTAGCTAATAATTCTGGGTTAATACCACAGTTAATTAATTTTTCCATTTTAATAATAAGCTCTAACTTTTTAGGCTCGGTCGCGTATTCGTGCCAGTCTTGTAATTTTGCTAATTTCTCGTTGAATTCTTCAAGCTTTTTATTCAACATGTTTGGCGCTTTATCTAAATCGATTTTTTCTAATTGATCTTCGATGCCTTTGTTGATACCAGCAGAGCGACGGACTTGACCGCTGTTAATAGCTGAAAATCCACGACGAAATAAACTGAATAACTCATCAATTGCTTCTTTTTGTTCCGTTTGTTTTTCTTGGAATGCTTTTTTTCGTTCATCAATAGCACTTTGTGCTTTTACAATGCTGTCATGATTAGATTGTTTAATTTCACTAGGCAGAGCTTTAAACCAATGATCCAATTCATCACTTGCTTGTGACTCATTAATATTTTGTTCAATCCACTGGGATATTAATCGAGTGAGTGTTTGCTCAGCTTGTGCGAATTTTTGTAACCTTGTTAATTGATTCATCGCAGAAGCAGATAAAGTTTCTTTAAAGGCTTCAACAAATAAATTGTCTAATCTAGCAAACGCTTCGTCATTTTGATTATCTAATAAATCGATACACGCATCACTGCATTGTTTGATTAATAATGCTTCTTTTTCATTGTCTAAAATAAGCGGTTCTTCTACCACATCTATTACTGCTGCTTGTTCAGATACTGCTTTTGTTTCAACTTTTGTTTCAGCTTTAGTTGGGTTCTCAATTTTATTTTGTGTGGTTATAGTATTGTCACAAGTAAGTTTTGAATGCTCGAACTGACTTAATTGAGAAACACTAGGGTGGTAACGACTATCAGCGTTATCAATATTTTGTAACCAGGTTTTTATGATTAAACCTAATTTAGCTTCATATTGTGGCGCATAAGTAGAGGCAGCCAAGTTGTTAATTTGATCCAAATTATGAGTCACTTCTTTTTTGATTTGGTCATCAGCTTGTTGTGCTTCTAATTGTATTGCTACTTTTTCTTGTGCCGCTCTAAAAATCGTTTTGTCTTTACCCTTTGCTAATGTCATTAATTTTTTAAAAGACTCAATACTCGTTAACTGATCAAACGATTGTTTTCTAGATTTTGCAGTGAATCCTTCTTGTGAAAATTGTAGAAAGAAATCCTCGTTTACAGTGGGGCAAAGCGTTAATAATGCATCGGAATTGTCTATTAAAAGAGAAATTTGTAATAAACGTTCAATTTGAGAGATGTTTTGTTTGATGTCGTTTAATTCGATTTTGCCTTCATTACAAAGTGTGGCAATTCGAATACAAAGTTTTTTTTCTTCTTGAGCAGCACTTACATGACTCAATTTTAAAAATAAGGTTTCTGCATGGTCGATTTCATTAATCGAAACTTCTTTAGCTGCTGTGTTTTTAACTGTCGCTGATTCTTGTTTTAGTTTACGTTTTTTGAAAAAAGAGAAAATCATTGTTGTTATCCTAGCTGTCCCAAGTGTTTCACTGGAAAATTATTGCGTAAGTAGGCATTATATTGCCAATAAATGCAGAGGGTTTAGTTCCCTCTACGCTTTAGTGTACCTTATTAATGTAAAAGGTAAACCACTTCACAATTGATACCCATATTGGAGTAATTATGAATCAACCCACTTTGCTGTGGTATGACTATGAAACCTTTGGTGCCAAAGTCAGACAAGATCGTCCCGCTCAGATAGCTATGATTCGAACCGATCTAGAATTAAACATAATTGAAGAGCCAATTAATATATTTTGTCAACCCGACGCAGACATGGTGCCATCACCTATGGCCTGCTTTATTACTGGTATATCTCCACAAGCTGCCAATGCCAAAGGTGTACCTGAGCCTGAATTTGCTCGTTTGATTTATGAGCAAATGATGCGTCCACAAACCTGTGTGGTGGGTTATAACTCCATTCGTTTTGATGACGAAATAGGGCGGTTTTTGTTTTATCGTAATTTCTTTGATCCGTATTCACGAGAATTTAAAAATGGCAATTCACGCTGGGATTTATTAGATGTCACAAGATTGTGTTATGCATTACGCCCGCAAGGTATCAATTGGCCCAAAGGTGACAATGGTAAAACGACATTCAAATTGGATCGATTGTGTCCAGCAAATGGGATAGAGCACGAAAATGCCCATGATGCGGTAAGTGATGTAAAAGCCACCATTGAATTCGCTAGAAAAATTAAACAAGCGCAACCTAAGTTATACGACTTTGCTTTTGCTAAACGAAACAAACATAACGTCAGCGACATATTAAATGTGGGATCAATGAAACCCATAGTACATGTTTCGGGTATGTTCCCTGTTGAAAATGGCTGTTTAAGTTTAGTGGTTCCATTAGTTACCAATCCAAATAATCAAAACGAAGTGATCTGTTGGGATTTAAGCAAAGACTGCTCTGAGTTAGCTAGTGCATCAAGTGAAGAATTAAAAAAACGTTTGTTTCAAAGAAGCAGTGAATTAGAAGAAGGTCAAGAACGTATCGGTCTGAAAGGTCTGCACATTAATAAATGTCCTATTGTTGCACCAGTAAGTGTATTAACTGTTGATAACGCAGAGCGACTAGGTATTGATTTAAGTTCACTCAAACAACAATTAGAAAAACTAAATACAATAAAATTCAGGCAAAAACTATTAGCTATTTATGATCAAAAACCTGATTTTGCAGTGTTAGAGGCACAACAAGCGTTATACGATGGATTTATCTCCTATGCAGATCGCGCCAAACTGAATCAATGTTTGTTGTTTGACTCAAGCAGCCTTGCAAATCCGATGTTTGAATTCGACGATGAACGCTTAAGCGAACTTCTATTTTTATATCGCGCCAAACATTATCCTGATTCATTAAACATTAAAGAAGTAAAAAAATGGCGTGAATATTTAATCCATGCATTTAATGATCAAAATATTTCATCGGGGCACAGTATTGAGTCGGCATTAAAAGAATGTAATGAGTTAATAGTGTTACACCCAAATTTAAATGTATTACACGAAGTGCAGGCTTATTTAAATGATCAAAAACAACAACGGGAGGAAATATTAAGTAATGCAATTTAAAAAAATATTAGCCATAACTATTATGGCTTTTACACTATTGAGTGGCTGCCAAACCAAACCAGTCAAAACGTTGTCAACTCAAGAGGTGAAAAAAGAACAGCTAAAACCCCAAGCTGAGTCAATAATAATTGAATTACCCAAAACTAAAGTTTTGCAGCCAGAATATACAATCAAACTAGGTTTCGTAGGCGATATTTTTTTAGGCGGATCAGCAAAACCAATATTAGAAGCCAAAGGTTATGATTACCCATTTGAAAACGTACAACCTATATTGGATGACAGCGATATATTATTTGGTAATTTAGAAGGGCCGTTAACTAATTATGATGAAATCTACATCGAAAAAACCTACTTATTTAAATCTGACCCAATCAAAGTATCCAGTGTTTTAAAACAGACAGGTTTTGATATTGTAAGTTTAGCCAATAATCACGCTTTAGATTATGGTTTACAAGGTATGTTAGATACCAAAGAAGTGTTAGACAGTCAATCTGTTTATTACATAGGTGTTGGGCATGATAATTACGCTGCCAGACGAGCAATAGTGATTGAAGAGCAAGGCATTAAAGTGGGTTATTTAGCCTATAATAATACTTACCCAAAAGAATTTTGGGCCACACAAGAAAAGTTTGGTGTGGCTTATGGTAAACAATCTGAATTTATTGAAGATATCCAAAATTTGACAACAGTAAGTGACATTAAAGTGATCACATTTCACTGGGGGCGAGAAGGCGAAACGAATTTGCGAGATTACCAAATTGAATTTGCACATGCCGCAATTGATGCAGGAGCTGATATTGTGGTTGGGCATCATCCACATATTTTACAATCTGTAGAAAAGTATAAAAACGGATTAATTTTGTATTCAATTGGTAATTTTACCTTTGGAACCTATGGTAAGTTGGCTCAAACTTCTGGAATTTTTAACGTTGAAGTATCTAAACATGCGGTTAAAAAATTAGAAATAACTGGTATTGATGTGTTTAATCAACGTGTGCATTTTAAACCGACTTTGTTGGTTGGAGAAGAAATGTCAATACTTTATGAATCTTTAAATGAACTGAGTTTAGAGAGGGATACACAGTTAGAGTTGTTAAATAATAAAATTGTTCTAGATATTCAATAGAGTATAAAAAAAATGCAAAAAACAGTGCAAAAAACAGTGCAAAAAACCTTGGTGATATTAGGTGGTTATGGAAATTTCGGTAAACGTATTGCCAAATATTTTAAGGATGATAACGATACTAATAATATTGAATTAACCATTTACATTGCAGGGCGAAACCTATTAAAAGCGCAAGGGTTTTGCTTAGCTAACAATAATAAGAAGCAAAATAAAAACAAACAAGTTAATTATCAGCCTTTTGTTATTGATATTTACGATCCTCAATTTAAATCTAAATTGAGTGTTTTAAATCCAGATATTTTGATTCATACCAGTGGTCCATTTCAGGGTCAAACACATTTTGTGGCACAAACTTGTGTGGAATTAAACTGTCATTATATTGATTTAGCCGATGACAGGCGTTTTGTATGTGATATCAATCAATTAGATGAACAAGCAAAACAAAATGCTGTATTAGTTGTAAGTGGTGCCAGTAGTGTGCCGGGTGTTTCAATTGCGGTGGTAGCAAACCTGGTCAAACAATTTAAAAAAATAAACAGTATTGACCTTGCTATTGCGCCAGGTAATAAAGCGGAACGAGGACGTGCGACGTTAAAAGCGATTTTGTCATATACAGGCAAAGCGTTTTTAATTTTTAAAGATTCAAAATGGCAAAACGGTTTTGGTTGGATGGACTCAAGAAAAGTCGATTTTAAATATGGCATTGGAAAACGAAGTCTAGCTAATGTGGATGTCCCTGATTTAGAAATTTTACCTGCTTTGTATTCTGAGGCTAAAACCATCACCTTTCAAGCGGGGTTAGAGCTTAATTGGCTGCATAATATTATGTGCTTAATGGCAAAAATGGCCAAAATGAAATGGATTAAAAATTGGGATAAATACACGGGTTTGATTTTTTACATGGCTTGTAAATTAGAGTCTTTTGGCAGCGCAGACGGCGCGATGCGTATACAAATAAAAGGTTTGTCGCTTATAGATCAGCCCCAAACAGTTACGTGGACATTAGTGGCAAAAGACGGCATAGGGCCTTTTATTCCAACGTTTGCAAGTATCATATTGGTTAAAAAAATACTAAAAAACCAAATAAATCAAACTGGTGCAACCGCCTGTGTGAATTTATTCTCAAAACAAGAGTTCGAAAAATTCGCGTTAACCTTTGGTATTCCAGCATATTTGGACGTAGAAAATAATGGATAGTTATTATTTGATCATAAAATTATTACATATACTGTCGGCCATTGTAGTGATGGGCACAGGCGCGGGTATTGCTTTTTTTATGTTGATGGCGGTGATGTCTAAAAATAATACAGTGATTAAATCGATCACTAACATGGTGGTATTAGCCGATTGGTTTTTTACCTTTCCATTTGCACTTATTCAGTTACTGACAGGCATTTGGTTGATGAATTATGTGGGTTATTCATTCCAGTCGCCTTGGTTTAAAGTGGTGGGGTTTTTTTATATTTTTTTAATGTTTGCGTGGTTTATTGTGGTTTGGATTCAATATCGATTAAAAAGTTTAAGCCAACAACAAAACTTTGATGTATTAACTAATCTACCATTTCAGCGTTTATTTCGTTACTGGTTTGTTTTAGGTGTGCTGGGATTTACATGTATTATGATTGTTTTTTATTATATGGTTGTAAAGCCGGCTAGGTTCTTTTAATGATTCGTTACAGCTTAGCTTTTTTGTGGTTATTCACTGCACTTACATCTGTGTGGTTTGCTTATGATGTGGGTGTAGATATTTTGTCGCACTCATTTGTTGATCCCAAATGGTACAAAGTACTTATTTATTTAGGGGGGGTGTTAGATTCCATTATTGGATTTTGGTTATTAAGTGGTGTTTATTTAAAGCTGAATGCAATTTTTCAAATAATAGTAATAGTAGGGTTCACAATATTGATTAGTGTTTTAGTGCCCAGTTATTGGTTACATCCGTTTGGGCCAGTGACTAAAAATATAACTATTGTTGTTTTGATATTGGTTTGGTACAAAAAAATTGATTAATTATTTTAAGGATTATATTTAATGAAAAGATTATTTGTTTCCCTTTTTATATAAAGTAGCTCGTATGCAATATATTATTGAATTCGAACGTTGTTTAGTGTCTGTCTTATCGTAGTCTGAGTTATATGATGTGAGTTTAGCCCTTGAATTCACATTACAATGTTTGTAAGTGATTGACGATTAATTAACCATTTATTCTATGCGTAATTGTTTATTAGGGAATTGAAATAATTATAAAAACAGCAGTTAATGATTTATGCTTTGTGTTAATTTATGTTTCTGACTTATTAGTGATTCAAGTTTGTTATGTTTATAAAATAATTACAAAACATACGAAATAAGAAGCAAAACGTTACAAAACTTTTAATGTCGATAATTCTTATTAATTGTGTCTAGAGATGTATTCTGGGTATGTATTCTTATCAAAAACTATTCAAAAATCTATTGTAAAAATGACTTGAAGTAAAATAGACAGATCTTAAATATGCATCTAGTCTTTATTGAATATGGCCAAATCACAAAAAATTATTTATGAAATAATTCGGCTGCACATCAATTAAGAGGTATGAATTGTG
>JALJPK010000032.1:17110-38439 GCA_022968985.1 Pseudomonadales bacterium
CAATAAAAAATCAAATTTAGATAAAAATATAGTAAAAATAACAATTCTGGAAATGAATACAATCCCATTTGCAGATAAAAGAGAATTAGCTACGGATTTAACCACATTGTTACGCTCGGCCAGAGCAGTGACAGTAAACAGCGTCACTATTAATGATCCCAGTAATTTTAATATTGAACAATTTATCTCGAAAACAAAAAGCAATTATAAAAACTCAGCGGGTAAGGAATTCGACGAATCCAATGTAGTATTAAACCAACTTATGGACTCAATTGTTTTTGTGATTAATAATGCCAAAAAAGGCGAATATAAAAATAACTGGCCTGACGGTGATTATGCTAACAAGTTTCTACCAGCTCGTTTTGCTCGTTTAACCGGACTGAAATTTGAAGAGTTAAGCAACGGTAAAAATATTATACGCCTTACTACTTCAAATCAACTATTGGTAAATGCGGATAATAAAGCCGATGATTGGGAAAATGTTGTATTAGAGCAAAAGTTTAGAAATCCAAACTGGCCTAAAAATAAAATATATGACAATTACACTAAAGATGGATTTAGGTTGATATTACCCGAATACTACAGCGAAGGTTGTATGAGTTGCCATGGTGGCGAGAAAGGAAAATCCATTCATGCTGAACCAGTTGAGGGCTATTTAGGTGAGTTTGGTGGCGCTATTAGTGTAATAATTAAAAATTAAATAAATGTGAATTCATCTATGCAAAAAAAGACCGATATAAACGGTCTTTTTTTTGCCAAAATATAAATTTCTACTAATAAGTAATTAAACCTCTTTACGAAACTTCTTAATAATACGCGGTAAATACAGCACAAAAGCAAACAATCCTATTGCAATAAAAATCTGAGAAATAGTTTGTTTTAAATCTGCTGTGCCACTAATGGATTGTGCAGTTGCGTGTCCCAAATAATTGTAAGCAAGGCTGCCGGGCGCCATACAGATAAAGGAGGTAATGACATACACACTAATGCGTATTCGAGTTAAACCCAAGGCGTAATTCAAAATAGAAAATGGAAATAATGGCACTAATCGAACCATTGCAATAAAGCGCCAGCCTTCTTTATCAACCCCTCTTTGAAGTTGATTTAAACGAGGTCCTGATTTCTTTTCAATCCAGTCACGTGCCAAAAATCTTGAAATCATAAACGAGATCGTAGCACCAATGGTTGCGCCTATTAACGTGAAAAACGTACCAAATATAGGTCCAAATAAAACACCACTAGCCAGTGTTAATAAGGATCCTGGAATAAAAAATACTGTAGATATGATATAAATCATTATAAAAATCACTGGTGCCCAATAACCCAAACTTTTTAACCAAGTTTGTATGGCTTCAAAATTAATCTGATCTCTAAAAATAAAAAGAGAAACGACAATACTAATAAGTAATAATAGTATTAATATTTTAGTGATATTTGATTTCATGATTTCTTCTTAAACGGTAACGTTAAAATGGATAAAATAGGTTGTGTGTTTTGTGTGTTTTGTTGCTCTTTAAGTCCAATAACAAAATTCTGATATTCAGCTTTACTTTTATAACTGCCAAATAATTTGTCCCACCAAATTAAATTAAAGCCAAAATTCATTTGGCTGTCTTTTAAATTTGTGCTGTGGTGAATTTCATGAACGTTTCTTGTGACAATAGTGCTTCTTAAAATTCGATCTAATCGAGTCGGTAATCGAATGTTACTGTGGTTAAACATCGCCAATACATTTAATAAGATTTCAAAAATCACCACCGCTATAATTGGGGCTCCCAATAATATAATGGCAACTAATTTGATTAATATCGATAACAGCATTTCTAATGGATGGAATCTAAGAGCGGTAGTGACATCAACATCTAAATCGGCGTGATGTACTTTGTGTATAACCCATAAAAAATCGAAAACATGGAATAAACGATGTTGCCAATAAATTAAACAATCTAAAATAATGATGCTTAAAATAATACTTACAAATAGAGGTAATTCAATTAAATTAAATAACCCCCATTGTTGATTACTTGCATAAATTGATGCACCTACTGCCACCATAGGCACTGCGTAACGAATAATTACACTGTTTAAGATGAGTAATATTAAGTGCTGAATCCAGCGATACGACTTCTTTTGAGTCAGTTTGCGCGCGGGATACTTATATTCAAGAAAACCAAAAATAATTAACGCACTTAAAAATGCAGTTAATCGAAAAGTAGCTTCGTGTTCTATAAAAAATTGATCCATAGTCATAGGTATAGTCATCGTTATATATTCAGGGTTTGTTGGCTTTTTAAGCGAGTGTATCGCTATACTGATTAAATACACGTTTTTAAATTACAAATAAATGAAAATATTATTAAAATGAGAATGTTATAAAAGTGAGTATGTTATTAAAATGAGTTTATTATTAAAAAGTCTGTTGTTTTGGATCTGTATTTGTACACTTGCAATGGGTGCACCCAATCAAATTACAAGTAAAATATTAGCGGGGCAAGATGTGAATTTAACCTTACCTTGGATGGCTGGGTTGTACGTCTCACAAACGAATTCACAGTGTCAGCATGCTGATGATTGTTATGATAATTTTAAATTTAGTTGCGCAGCAGCTTTAATTAATCAGCAATGGTTAGTAACCGCAGCACATTGTGTTAGTTTTCATACTCAAACACTCGACTCAAGGGCCGTTCAGTTATTCTTAGGTGAAGTTTCACTTAATGATGTAATAAGTTATCAAAGTGTTGAACAAATCATCGTACATGAGCAATATGGCAATTCTGAAGATTATAAATTCGACATTGCTTTATTGAAGTTAACTAACTCTGTTCTATATCAACCCATAGATATCATCAATGATGGCAAAGAGTCGTTAATAAACCCTGGTACCCCCATGTTATTAGCTGGTTGGGGGCGAAGTATTCAAGATGGATTTTATTATTACCCAGATCAATTGCAAATGACTCAACTTGAATTTGTTGATTCAAAGGTTTGCCAAGAAATTTTCTTACCATTCACCGAGTTAGATTCTGCGCAGTTATGCGCTGGTGGTGATGGAGTACATGATGCATGTGATGGAGACAGCGGAGGGCCATTAATAGTAAATATTGCAGGACGATGGAAACTGGTGGGGTTAGTCAGTTTTGGTGTTCAAGTCTGTGCGTTGTCAGGTTATCCATCTGTTTTTACTCGTTTGTCACAATATAGTGATTGGATAAAAGAACAAGGTGTACCAGCGAATGAAAGTACATTAGGTGGTTTTCAAGTTATTTGGTTGTGTTTGCTGTTGTTGATGTTGAGTTTGAAGTTGATGGCTTTGATTAGGTGTAAACTCTAATAAATTAACACATCGAACTAGAGCCGTTGCTAACTGTTGTATGGCAGTTGTATTTAAATGGCTAAAACATAGTCTTAATCCACAGCTGTTCTGGTTATGGATACGTCTATTCCAATATTTTTCTAGTTCTGTATTAAATGATTCTTGGGTTAAAGTTAATACTTTTTCATTACCTAACAGCAGCATTAAATGATTACTTTGATCTGTACTAGAACAACTAATCCAAATAAAACCGTTATTAATTGTTAATTGAATAGCTTTAAATTGTTGTTTATCGAGTAGTTGATTTAATTGAAGCACCTGAGCGACTAAATGTGTTTTAAAGTCATTTAAATGCTGGGTAAAAAGATTAAGCCGATTAAGTAATCCATAATCATTAATGTGGTTATTATTAGAGAACATTAATTCAAATTCAAAGTGAGTGGATTGAGGGGTTTGAGTAATACATTGACTGGATTCAATTAAAGGCAAGGACGAAAGTGAGCATAACGAAAAAGTGCTTTTTGGATTAAATTGAGTAAAACTACGCGGTTGATTTAATGTCCAATTTAAACTCGAATCTTCAATGATCTGAATACTAAAACGCTGGCAAATGTCAGCAATCTGTTGTTGCTCTAATGTGCTAAATAATAAACCTGTGGGGGTTTGAATACAGCTATGAATAAATATTGCAGCAGGCTGAATGGTTTTACAATATTGTTCTAGAACAGATAAATCAATTTTATTGTCTTTTAAAGGCAGGGTTTTGATGTTGAAATTATGTTTATTGGCCAATTTTGATAATACGTGATAAGTAAGTTCAAAACAAAGTAACGTGTCATTGGGTTTTAATAAATACATTAAAGTGGCTTCTAATGCCTCATAAAATGACGGTGTAATAAAAGCGCTGCGATTCATTGTATTTAGGTTGAACGATTTTAAAAAATGATTGAGTTCAAAGTCATGTGCTAATTGTTTATCATTAAGTTTGACCTGTGTTGGATTTGACGCTTGTATAAAACGCGCATCAATATGGTTAGGTAGTGTATGTTGATTTTTTGAGTATGTTGTAATTTGTGGTTTGTTAAGTTGAGCTGTTAAGTTTGTATCGTTTAGTCTATCTATTTGTTTATGCTCAAACGCAGTTTGTTTTAAGGTGAAGCTGCCTTTACCTGGGTAACTGATAATTAAATTTTGTTGGGCAAGGTGCTGGTACACTCGGTTGATAGTGGCTAAAGTAAGATTAAGTTTTAGGGCTAATTGTCGTTGTGTGGGTAATGCTGTATTTTCTTGTATTTGAGCGCTCTGTATAATCTGAGCAAAACTGTTTGCAACAATAAGGAATTTTTTATCTTTGTTGCCCGCTTTTTTTAATTTACTGATGGCTTGTTCGTATGTTTTGTTCCAAATATTCATGTTTCCCTCGATGATTTTGTTCTATAACAGAATAAATAAAGTCCATGTTTGTAAATAATGCGAGTTTTTAGGTGATTAAATGTCTAAAAATAGGTAAATTTAGTTTATATTAGTTTTTTATTAGTTTTTTATTAGTTTTTTGTTTTTAATTAAGGTTTTTTATGAGTTTGTCGTATTTTGTTGTAGATATCTTTGCTGATCGAGCATTTGATGGTGCGCCCATGACAGTGATTGTTGATGATCAACAATTGAGTGATTTTCAAATGGTGACCATTGCTCAGGAAAATCCATTAACTCAAACTGTTTTTGTGCAAACCAGTCAATCCATGCAGAAAAAAGCAAAAGTGTTCAGTTTACAAGGTGAGGTGCCGTTAACCACTCACTGTGTGATGGCCGCTGCCCAAGTTTTGGCAAATGAATGTAACAACCAAATTCCAAACGATGGAAAAATTCGATTCGCAGACTCAGAAGGTGTTGAATTTGAAACACATGTATTAATGCAAAATGGCGAGTCATTAGTGACGATTGCTCAAACTGTAAGAAGTATTGAGAATAGAGCCATACCTACGATCAAACAAATTGCAGATGTTCTGCATTTAATACCTGCAGATATCGGTTTTGAAAAATTCGAACCGATGATCGTAGATGCACAAGGGCCTTATTTAATCGTGCCTATTAAATCTTATAATGCAGTACGAGCAGCACGTGTGAATCAAGACTTATGGATTCAATCTTCGTTAACATCGTCCTTGGTCAAAGGGGTGTTTTTATTCTCAAATAATACCGACTCAAATACTGCAGATTTTCATTCACGTATCGTCAGCCCTGAATTTTCAAATAATTTTGATCCACCGACTGGTTCAGTTATACCTAGTTTTGCAGCGTATTTATGTCATTTTGATACTGTGCAAGAAGGCACGCATTCTTTTGAAGTACAACGTGGTGCAACCAATGCTCGCCAATCGCATATTCATGTTGAGATGGATAATAAAAAACAGTCTGAATTAAATGTACGAATTGCTGGTGGTGCAGTCACGGCTATTCGTGGAAAGATCATGATTCCACGTTAAATGAAATCATGATTTAAGTAGAGTGTTTAGGTTTTTTTAGCCATAAATACTTTAAACTTCGCATTTTGAGACACTTGATTCACACACTTAAAATGCGATTTTAATTCATTTAGGTAAGGCAGTGTTCTGTTAGCCACCAACCAAAACTCTCCGTCGTCTTTTAAACAAACCTTGGCCTGTTTAATTAAACTTTGAGTGATATGAATTCCCACAGTATGATTTTGGTGAAATGGTGGGTTACAAATTATAATGTCGTACTTTTTAGGCGCTTGATTTAACAATCCATCATTTTGAATAAACGCAGCACTGTGTTTACTTTTATCTAATTCATTTAACAACCAATTATGTTCAGCACATTTTACTGCCTGCATTGACTCATCAAAACACTCAAAATTTAAACTGTGTTTATGATACATTTTTGCCATAGCTAATGACAAAATACCATTACCACAACCCAAATCCGCAATATTATATGATTCATTTATTTCAATGTTTTTAAACTGCTCAATGAAAAAACGTGCACCTATATCAATGTGTTTTTGACAAAATACACCAGGAAGGTTTTCAACTTGGATATTGTTGAATTCATGTTTGGGTATTGTGTTGTTTGAATTTTGTTTTTTTGGCTGGCTTAATAAAATACAACGTGCTTTTTTATGTGCTCTTGAAACTTGAGTATCTTCAAAATATTGATTCATTAAATTAATATGGCCACTAGATATATACTTAACCATACCTGCTATTAATACAGGTTTATTGAGTTTAGATAACTGCTCAAGTTGCCATTTAAAAAAACTTAATGACTTAGGTAATAAGCCAATAATTAAATCACCAGTTAATAGTGAAGGGTCTAACAATAAAGGTTTAGTCTGATCACAATTATTATTTTTAAGATTTAACTCACAGCCAAAATTAGATAAAAATGAATCATTATATTGATCCACTATTTGTTTATGTAATACACAACTGATCGCACCAAAATTCTCATTGATAATCGACAGTTTAGTTGTGCCAAAATCCGTTAATACACGATTAACCAGAATACTTTCAGCTTGGTTAAACGCGGTTAACGAGGCATCACTAGAGCAAGGGTAACGCTCTAATGTTAGTTGTTCAAATAACTCATCCGCTTGCATTATTTTCTTACCAATTTAACCGCAGTTTCAACATGATGGGTATAAGGAAACTGATCAAACATCGCAAATGAAACCACTTTATGTGTGTCGCTTAATAGATCAATATTTTGTTCTAGTGTATCAGGGTTACAAGACACATATAAAATGCAGTCAAACTGGCGTACCAATTCAACACTATCGACATCTAAGCCAGCACGTGGTGGATCAACAAAAACAGATTTGAAATTAAATTGCGATAAATCCATACGTTTAATTCTGCGTGATATGGTTGCTTCATCAACTTTTCTTGCCAAACCTGTTGCGTTAGGTAAAAGTGCGTTTGAAAAATCTTCAGCCGACATTTTATATATAAACACATTATCCAGCTTGTTTAATTCAATATTCTCGTTTGCCGCTTTTACCGAGGTTTTTGAAATCTCAGTGCCTAATACTTGTTTGAAATTTAAAGAAAACGGTAAAGTGAAATTACCATTACCACAATAAAGCTCTAACAAATCATCACTGCGATCTTTGGTTTGTTCAACCGCCCAATTAAGCATAATTTGGCAAAGCTTAGCATTGGGTTGTGTAAAGCCATTTTCATATTGGCGGTATTCAAATGTTTTGCCTTGAACTTCAAAGCTTTCTTCGATGTATTCTTTTGATAAAACAATTCTTTGTTTACGTGATCGGCCAATTACTTGAATGTTTAATAATGGCTCAAGTTTCTGAGCGCATTGCTCCCATTGTTCGTCCAGTTTACGATGATAAATTAACGTCACTAAGGCTTGGCCTTTTAACGTGGTTAAAAATTCAATTTGGAATAAACGATTACGTAACTCAGGAAATAAATGAATTTGCTCTAATAATTTAGGCATTAGCTGCGTGATTAATGTTGAGCCAATACTGAAATCAGTGATTTCTACAGGAGTACGTGGCTCTAAAGGATCAAACATCGCATAA
Organism: Pseudomonadales bacterium; assembly: GCA_022968985.1. GTDB lineage: Bacteria > Pseudomonadota > Gammaproteobacteria > Pseudomonadales > Natronospirillaceae > Marinicellulosiphila. Next base: position 24,985 of record JALJPK010000032.1, read on the forward strand.
AATGAACGATCACCGTCGTGCCATATTTTAAATTCTGCGCGATAACGAAAATTGCTAGCCTCTGATGCAAATACCTCTAACTGTGGAGGATTAAAACGAGAAAACTGTTCGGTTAAACGTGTTTGTTTGGCCTGAATTTGTTCGTCGTAGATTTCAGGTCTGGCTTTGCCGATAAAGTGTGAATCGCTCATAAAATACATCGCAAAAAAACGCGTATTCTAGTGGATGCAGACATAGAGTTAAATAGTTAGATGTAAACAGTGTCAAATTACCTGTTTTTAGGTGCTTTTTGTTTTGTAATCATTCGTTTTGCGGCCAAATTGAGGCGATGTAACATGATTTTTTCGACTTTAGGTTGGTATTCTTCCATGGTCTGTTTAATGATTTGAGCGCTAAGTTTTTGAAATTGTTGTTCGAAATCATCAAACTGCTGTTGTTGATTATTGAGTTTAAGCATTTGTTTGTGTTTATTGATGGCATCATCAAGGGGTAACCCAATGGTTTCTAAATCAGAGAGTTCATGAGCAAAACGTTGTTCATCTTCTTGGCGTTTGAATATTAAATTGGTTAATGAGTCACTGGACAAAAAAGGGTTATCAGCTACATTTTTACGATCAGTTTTAAGTTTGTTTTTGTCATATTCAAGCTCAATATTGGGTTGAACTTTTGGTAAACAATTTTCTAAGTCACTTTTTAAGGATAATAATTGATTGATTAGATCAGTGGGTGAGTCAATTTTATGAGCTTCGATCGGTTCGATAAACACAGCAGATTGCACCTTTTTAAGTGTAATAGCTTTTGTTTGTTTGCGACGATGTTTGCTCATTTAACTCACCTTGAACGTAAATCATGCTGAATAATAGGATAACCACGAGATTGATAAAACCGATAATGCTCACGAGTTGCTGCCAAAACGGGTTCACTTTGACAAACAACTTCAAGTAATCGATTAAATTGGCCAAAATAACTAGGTACATCTGGACTTAAATTAATACAAACATCGTGAAAATCATGTAATTGTTCATAGTCTTTATTAATAACTAATAGCTGTATTGTACTTGTTTGGGCAAACTCAATCTCATGAGGAATAAACGCATCCTCTTTAAAGTGCCATAAAAGGTCACTTAATTGTTTTACATGCTCAGAATCATTACAGACTACAATGACATTAAGTGATTGTTTAAAAATTTTATTTATTAGGCGGCAAGTATAGAATAATCGCTCATGCTCATTTTGTTGCGCTAATATGTGGAAATCTACTTCAGTCATATAAATAGGTGTTATTACAAATCGGATAGACATTGTATTTTTAAATCATATTAAGCTCAATAGTTAGTGTATGACAAAACCAAATATAGTGTATTAAATTCAATAAATAGTTTGCGCATGACAAAATCAATATATCGCATTAAGCACAATTCAAAATTAGCGCATAAGATAATCAATAAAATCACAGTATAAAAGGTAGCGCATGACAAAATTAAATACATTCGATTGGCTAAATGAACTAAAAAAATGTTTTCCTACACCACATAATAGGCCATGTGATGCGTCTGTATTAATTGTTCTGCGAGAGTCTAATGGTTGTTTGCAGGTTTTATTGACCCAACGTAGTGACAACTTAAGGCATCACGCAAGTGAGTGGGCATTACCTGGTGGGAAAACAGACAAGGGTGAAACAAGTTTGCAAACCGCTTTGCGTGAAGCAAACGAAGAGGTTGGATTAGATAGTACATTTGTTGAAAATATAGGGCAGTTAGATAATTTCAAATCGAAAAATGAATTGGATGTAGGGGTTTGTATCAGTGTATTAACCACAAAATCTTATCAAGCCACACTAAATGAAGACGAAGTTCAAAAAATAGTTTGGTTCGATTTGAGTCATATATGTAAAAACCCCGATAGAACTCATCGATTTGAGCGATTTGGTCAAACTATTGTTGTACCATTTTACGATGTACTTAAGCCTAGTTTATGGGGGTTAACCGCGATGATTCTACAATCGTTAACTAAACATATTAACTATCAAATTAAAACTAAACCAAGCCTACAAAGACTTTTGAGCAACAAATGATTATGCTATGATGTTTGTTCTTGGGAATTTTAAATTTTATTATGGCTGAAAAACGATACATGGTGGCAGTTTGTTCCACCACATTAAATTTAGAAAAACAGCGTAATGTTGTATTTGAAGCATTAGCGGCAAATAATTGTATCGCCACGAGTTTTCCTTTTCCGAACCCAACTGATCCCTATTTATGGAAGTTATGTCTGCGTGCAATCGCTGAGTGCGATTTTTGTGTGATGTTAATAGGTGAAAATTACGGTGCGTTAAATCAGTCTGGAGTAGGTTATGTACATCAAGCATTGTCCCAAGCTCATGTATTTAAAAAACCGATCCACAGTTTAATATATTCTGGACAAGCACGTTCATCTTTAAATGCAGATGATCAAAATCGCTTACAGCAATTTACTCAAGGTTTAATAAAAACCACTGCTCACTCTTATTGGAGAGATGAAGATCATCTTCGTGATGTGTGTGAGGGGATGGTTGAAAAAATGCAAGAAAAGCATAATTTGGCTGGATGGCTACCGTCTAATCAAATAAATAATACCCCTTTAGACTGTGGTGAGGTTGACTTAAAAAAACAAGTTGAGTTACTTAATAACGCCCTTAAAAAAGAGCGTGAAAAGAATTTACATATAGGGGCCGATTTTGAACAACAAACTCAAATTTTTACAATGCAATATCAATGTAATGCATTTAGAGATGGTACGTTAATTAAAGTAGAAGACAGTTGCAGTATTGAATTAAAATCATACTTTAAAATGTTTTCGGCAAGTCTAAATTTAGGTTGTTCAACTAATAAATTAAAAACGGCACTCAATACGTATTTGCAAAAAACACAAATTGAAAAAGTAAAACGAAAAGTTAAAAAAGCCCATGCTATTACTCAAATGCAAGTGGATGAAAGTCAATTTGAAAAATTATTGTTATCGTTAAAAGCTTATGGATTATTGCAGTTTGATGGGCGTGTGGGGAAGCTTACTCAATTTGGCGAACATTTGGCGTTAAAAACAGCCGTCAGCTTTCGATAAACACTAAATGAAACAAGACTTGATTCATCAACCTGAATTCAAAACCACTTTCCAGCAAAAGCTAAAAAAATTGTGTGCCCAGTCATCTGTAAGTCATATTGCAAGACAAACAGGGCTAGGTGAAAGCACCATTAGAAAATACCTCAAAGGCAGTGACCCCACTTTAAGTAAGTTTGAACAAATAGTCAGTCGTACTGATCATTCTATTATGTGGTGGCTTAAAAGTAGTCAAACTGTCCAGCAATTATGGGATGATATGGACGAAGGGTTATGGGAAAAAAGTGAAGGTTTTACGCTTTTGTATTTTGATGATATAAAGTTAGCGCACCCAGAGTATGGGGTAGGGCGAATATTATTTACTGTTTATCAACTGTTAGTAAGTGGCTGTCAGGTAGATGACTTACTTGGAATGTTTAATGTTAAACAATAAAAAAACGACTAATATCAAGCTTGTCTTTTATAAATAAATCTAATATACATAAATCTAAAGTGTTGAGAGCTTGCTCTGCTGAAAACAAACAAAGACTGGTCGTTGTAAAAAAGATGATCAGTTATTACAAAATAACTAACCGACCTGCTTAAACATAAAAACAATATCGTCACTTTTTTTAAAGCTTTTATTCGTATAAAAATCTAAAGCAGGCACTTTTCTTGATGTTAATAATGTGATTATTTTATAGCCTTGAATATTTAACTCAGCTAATAAATGATCGTATAACGCGCTTCCAAAACCTAAGCCTTGCTTTGTAGGGACAATAAATAATTCACAAATTTCAAATTCCTTTTTACCTTGAAACGTTGTTCCTCTACCCATAATTGAGCCAATTATTACTGAATCTTGTTCAATAATAAAACCCTTAAAATTTGGACAGTGAAAGATATTAGTTAAGCGTTCAAGTGCCCATTGTTGTTCCCAGTTTTCATTCCATGGCGGTGCTTTAAATACATTAACGTATAAACCTGAAATGTTATTTAAGTGTTGGGTGGTGATGGGTGTGATGATCATTTTAATAACGGCATTAAGATTTAAATCAGAATATTAACCTAATTTTTTTGAATGATACAGAGAGTTGAATGATGGGGGGGTTATAAATCAGATAACGACAAATAATCAGAGTAAGGCAAGGGAGCCTAACTCTGATTATGAAAAAACTATTTAACTAATATTAATCTCAAAGCTAAACTCCAATCATCATAATGGTAGGGTGGTTGTTCTATTATTTTTCCTGGGTAGGCTGAATATATGACATCTATAAACCCTTCATATAAATACGTTGAATCAAAGTGAAGATACAAAGTGATTGTTGTTTCTTCTTTTTCGATTTTATTTAAATATATTCCAGGCATTGTGAAATTTAGAATGTCTTTTTCAAACGTAGGGCTGTTAAATTCTAATTCAGCTTGATTGATAACCGATTTGAAATCTTGCTCTAATAGATTGTAGCTGTGTAGAATTTTAAACATATCAATGGCGTAGATGAAAAATATTTTACCGTCGGGTTCAATCAGTTTATCCACTTCAATCTCATAACCCGCATAGCGTTTTGATACGTCTAAAAGTGCATCATATTGTTCGGAGTTATAGGTGGAGGATGGGTTGATTATTAACCCAGTACCCATATGGCTACCATTGTAGTGTGTGATGTCGTCATGTATGTAAATTGGAAAGTGACGACTTATTTTTTCAGCCCTTTTTTCTTCGTTTGTCATTTTTCTAAAATTACTGTTGTTATGAATGATTCCATATACAAAACTCGAATATTTTTCGTCAGTTATTTTTTGAGCGTCCTTTCTTGATTGTTCATCTTGTATATCTTGATTGTGAGAAATTTCTAATATTTCATTGGATAGAGATAACTGATTAGTATCGATAATTAGAAGAAATGATTCACTTTCAAAGTCTTCGCAGCCTTGTATCGACACTAAGAACCCATCGCTTTTTATTTTTGCGGTAATAGAGCCAGCTAAATAACATGCATTTTTGTCATCAATGACAATATCAACTTTTACAAACTTAAGTAACTGACTGTTATGGATTGCATTAACTGTGATTTTGTCTTTTAGTATATTTAATGAATAATCAACGGCATCCTTTATTGTATTGATAGGAATATTATTTAGTTTTTTTGATTCTTGTTGTTTTCGATCAAATGCATTATTAGATAAAACACTGAATATGAATGATGTTGTAATGCTGTTTTGTGATTCAGTTGTAAATGCGTTTTCTAACTGAAAGTTGTTTTTATTTATTTCGTCTAAAGTTGGAGTGCCGGTATAGTATAGCTCTAGCATTATATCTAATACTTCTTCATCGGTTTTATCTTCGGTTTTTATTTTCTTTTTGATGGGTTTGGATAAAACTATTTCATACTCATTACTTTTTCCATTGTATTTCCTAGAGGTTATTTGATATTCATCTAAGTCATAACTATCAAAAAAGACATTGATTCGTTTGATCTCTTTTTGGCTATTTATATCGGTGACTATTTTGTCGATATTCTGTACTAACTGACCATCTTGAATCGGAATGCTGGCAAAAATGCCACCCGAAACTATTAAAAGTAGACTAGCTAATAATGAATTTCTAATGTTTGTATTGTTTTTTTTTGAATCCAAATTTAATACTTCATTCACTCTTTTTCTGAAAAAACCTTTGCGACTGATTAATTTCATATATTTACCTTTTTCCTTTTCGATTAAAAATAATTTTACGCTTTGTACTAACATGTCTGCGTAATCTAGGTTGAGTTGTGGTTTGTTTTCGCTGTGTTCTACTTCCTGCGCCCCAATAGCTCGTTGGTCACAGGCAATTTCTCGTGTATGACTTAATTCGTTATTCATTAGGTGGAACATCGGGTTCCACCATAAGAAGCAGTCCATTAATCTCACGAGCAGTGCGCTCCAATGATCCTTTCTAGTTAAGTGCGCGTGTTCATGTCCAATAATAAAGTTTATGGTTTGAAGTGGGAGTGTTTTTACTGATAGGGGTAATAGAATTTTAGGTTGTATAAAACCAACTAATGCGGGCACTTCTATTTCATCGGAGTAATAAATATTACCTTTAAATTGCTTAGTTGAACGTTTGGATAAATTTCGTTCAAAAACCATTAACACAATTATCCAACTCATTTTGATCAAACTAATGAGGCTTAGCAATAATATTACCCAAGGAAAAACATTTAAAATTAACCCCGTTATTACTGTAAGAGGGTTAATGTGTATGCCCTGCTTAAATGGCTCTACTTCAATAAGTTTAATTCTGCTTTTACTAGGTTGTAGATTTTGTACGGTTGTTTGCGTAGTTTGATTTGTGTTAATGCTTACGATCAAGTTAGGCGTACTTACGATTTCTATTTTATTTTTGATATAAGAATTAACCGCCAGAGTGTTAGACACATAAGACCAGTCAGTATTTTCTTGAATGTTAATTGTTTTAAAATGGGTATAACTCATCACTAATACAGGTAAGGTTATTAACAAGATCATAGCGTTTAGCCATAACCATGATCGTACTTCGGCTGTTATGGATGTCACTTTAAAGATGATTTTCAATACAATAAATAAAAAGCCACTTAAAAGTAGTTGTTGCCAAATGCTTCCTAGAATCAGTGTTTCTATATTCACTTTTGAGATTTCCTTTTTAAATCGATTTGTTTTTGTAGGTCATCTAAATCATCAATATTAATTTCGTCTGATGTAATAAGGTGCTGGGCTAATGAGGCACTGGATCCTGCAAAAAAATGCTGCAATAAAGATTTAATGACTGTTTTTTTGACTTCAGTTTCGCTGACTAATGCTTTGTAAATAAAAGCGCGTCCTTTTTTGTCGTAAGTGACGTAATCTTTTTTGGTTAAAATACGACACATAGTTAATACGGTTGTATATGCGTTTGTTTTTCCTTCTGTGTTTTTTTCGTTTAGCAATTGCGTAATGTCTTTAATTGATAATGGTCCTTGATGCCATAACAGCTCCATTATTTTACGTTCGTTTTCTGTTAAAAATTCTGACTTAGGTCTGGCCATTTGTTTTCCCAATAAACTATTAACTAATTAATAGTTAGGGTAGGTAAATGTGTTTTAGTTGTCAACTAATTAATTAATAGTTGTGCGTTTTCTTTGTTGTTGTGGGTTTTTTCATCAAAAAAAGAGAGGATAAAAATTGGCAAGGGAGCAAATTAAATCAATCAGTTTGTTATGTCGCTGTTTGATTGTAATATTAATTAAACATATTTAATAAAACTAGCGGTGTTAGGTTGATTCATTACATGTTAAGAAAAGTCTTAATTTTGTCAAAGATGGTCTGTTTTTAGGCTAATAGTAACTAATCGACTAAAAAAACTTTTTTTAATCGTAAAATGCTCTAAAAACAAAGTGGAAATATGCTGTTAATTAGCTAAGGAACTGTAAAATACGCTCAAAATTTTCTAAGCGTGTATTTATGTTTTTGATGCGAAAAAGTGCAGGGGTTTGTTCCTTGTTAGTTGAACAGATCAGTGTGAAATTTTTATCTAAGCCTGTTTGTCGTCCGTTACCTGCGCAAAAGAAATTAGATCAAAAGTTTAAACGCTTTGAATTGTATGAACTTAAAAGATGCCATGATTGCTCAAAATTACGTCGTTTAATGTATAAAGAGCAAATTAACATCCAAACAAATAATGCTGAAAAATACGAATGTTACCGCAATGAAATTTTAAAAGGCGGTGGAAAAGTGCAATTTCCTTGTCTTAAAATTCGCCAGCCAGATGGGTCTAAAAAATGGATCTACGGAAGCGAAGCGATTTATAATCAATTACAACAAGAATTGGAAAGTGTCACTTAATATGTCGGACATTAAAAACGAACACATCGATCACATACTTGACACCAAAGGGTTGTATTGTCCTGAGCCTGTGATGATGATGCATAATTTGGTTCGTGATGTAGATGATAAGGCAATTATTAAAGTGATTGCGACTGACCCATCAACCCAACGTGACATTCCTAAGTTTTGCCAATTTTTAGGTCATGACTTAATTTCGCAGTCTAGTGAAAATGATGAGTTTATCTATATGATTCAAATCAATAAATAACGTTTTTTCATCTTAATTCATATTACCCAAACCATCACCAGCAATAAATATCGTTTTATTATTTAAATTTACATTCCTTAAAATTTATCCAAAATTCAATGTGCTAGCTAGCCAAGTTAAGAAAGTCACAGTATCATGCCTGTCTGATATTTTTTTGATGATTTATTATGCACTCCAATTTCAACGAAGAAACCTATAAAATTCAAACCACTAATGGTATGCAAGTGCTATTAACACGTGTGAATACGTTAATACATAATGCAAAAGCACCCTGTGTGTTTATGTTGCATGATATTGGACAGTCTTCGGGTTTATATAAACAACCAGATGGATTGGCTAGGTTCTTAGCTTTAGAAGGCTATGATGTGTTTATGTTGGATTTAATGGGGCGTGAAGGTACGTGGCCACGAGTATCTAAGCATATGAAGTATTCAATTAATCAAACCATTACCGTTGACTTAAGCAAAGTGATGGCAAAAATTGAGCGTTTAAATGCGTTGCCCTCTATTTATGTGGGGCATGGTTTTGGATCAGTTTTACTGTCTAGTTTTATTGCTAGACAACCAGAGTTTAATAAGCAGGTTTCGCATTTTGTGCATATTAATGCGCGTCGATTGATGACATTACCTTCTGCTGAGTATAAATTTATAAAAGATTTTTTTTGGTTTAATTTGGCTAAATTACAAATGATGTTATTTGGTCAGGTGGACACCAAAAAAATTAAATTGGGCAGTTGTATTGAAAGTAAGGTATTTTATGAACAATATTTAGCATTATCACATGGTCCATGGATTGACCCAGAAGATGAATTTGATTATGCAAGCGCCATATTAAAAAAACAATTTCCTAAAAGTTTGTATCTGTCTGATCAATTTAATGATTATTTGGCGCATCAAGAAGATGTGCGTGCTTATATAAAAGAGTTAGGTCCGCATAACGCACAGGTTATGTGGTTAAGTAAAAAAAGTGGCAGTTTAAAAAATTACAAAGGAGTTAAGATATTAACCGACCCTAGTGCGAATGAGGATCATTTTGTAAAAATGATTAACTGGTTACAAGGCGAGCATGCGTGATTACCTTAAAACAAATTCATTATGCGTTGAGTGTTGGAAAAACTAAGCATTTTAAAAAAGCCTCATTACAATGTTTTGTATCACAATCCACATTAAGTACCGCTATATCTGAAATGGAAAGTCAGTTGGGGGTGCAAATATTTGAGCGTGATAATAAACAAGTTTTGGTCACAGCGGTGGGTGAAAAAGTGCTCAATCAAATACGTTTGATTCAGCAGCAAACCGATGATTTATATACTATGATCAAAAGTTTAGATGCGCCATTATCCAGTGCATTGTCGATTGGTGTTATTCCAACCATAGGGCCTTATTTATTACCTTTGATTTTACCAAGTGTGCGTGATCAATATCCTGATTTAAAATTAAGTATTATTGAAGATCAATCGCATGTTTTGGTTGAAAAAGTAAAATCGGGAGAGTTAGATACGGCTATTTTGGCGTTGCCATATCCGATAGAGGGTTTACACGTATTTGAATTTTGGCAAGAAGATTTTTATTATGTGTCGTCTAATAAACAACCGTTTATGTCAGAAATAAAAGCCGATCAAATAAATGCTGAGCAATTGATGTTATTACAAGACGGACACTGTTTAAAAGATCAAGCTTTAGCAACTTGTTCGTTGCCTGTGTCAGCGTTAAAAAAAAGAGTGTCTGGTACGAGATAGTACACATTAGTACAAATGGTAGCCGGAAATATGGGTGTAACCCTTGTGCCAAAAATGGCGCTTTTGTCTCTAGTAAAAAATAATAAGGAATTGCAGGCGTCGCATTTAAATGAGCCTAGCCCACATCGTAGAATTGCAATGATTACTCGATTGAATTATGCAGGGGTTGAGAGTATCGAATTGTTGATGGATTTGTTTAAAAAATCGTTGAATTGAGAAAATAAAAAAGAAGGCTACTTTTTGAGTGGTAGCCTAGGATTAAACTAAGTAGAAACTTCAAACTTCAAACTTCAAACTTCAAACTTCAAACTTCAAACTTCACGCTTAACTTAAGAACTGCCACATTGCAAAAATATCCCCGTTTTTTTCATTAAAACCAAAATAACTAACGGTTTTTGCCTGTCCGTTTATTATTTTATTTACACTGAAATCAACTTTGACTTTTTTACACATCGCATTTAGATAATTAACCGGCACTTTAAGTGCTTTGACGTTTTTAGTTTGGATCGATAAACCAATACTCCACGCTGGTGGATTAAACGGATCGTAATCATTAATGGTTTCTACACTGGGTTCTCGTATATCAACTAACGTTACGTTTTCATTTTGATTGGTGGTTTCTAGCCATTCATTTAATTCTTTTAATACTTTTTTGTGTATTAAAAAATAATCTTCGAAGTCGTCGCATTCTATTAAAAAGTGTATTTGCATTTTATTTTCTTTTTTTAAATTTATAAAAAAGGCTCAGTTAAGAGCCTTTAAATTGTATAGTTAAACGTTTAATTTAATCACGGATGAATAAATTAAACTTAAAAAGCAACTTAAAGAGTGCTCAACTTAAAATCAAGAAGGGTTTCCCTCCAACAGATTTAAAGCTGAGCTTTTAATTTCATCACGGATGATTAAATTAAACTTAATAAATACATCGGGAATGTAAATAGGCTCAGCTTAAAATCAAGAAGGGTTCCCCTCCAACAGATTTAAATTAAACTTAAAGAGTTTAAATGTTAGACATCTTTTCGATTTGATCTTTTAAACCATTAAGCTTTTGGTTGTAACCTTCGGCTTTTCCGCGCTCTTTTGCAACCACGTCTTCTGGCGCATTGGCCATGAATTTTTGGTTGTTTAATTTGCCTTCAATACGTTTTAATTCTTTAGTGATTTTATCCACTTCTTTTTGCAAACGTGCTTGCTCTGCGACTACATCAATTAAACCCGCCATTGGTACTGATAATTTAACTTCACCAATTAACGCAGTTGCACTTAATGGCGTTTCTTCATCGTTTGCTAATATTTGAATGTCTTCAATATTAGTTAATGTTTTTAGGAACGCTTCATTATTGTTTAAACAAGTTGAGGTTTGCTCTGTCATATTTTGTAAAATAACAGTTAATGCTTTCTTAGGAGAAATGTCCATCTCACCACGAATATTACGCACTGCTAATGTGACTGATTTTAACCATTCTAAATCCGCTTGAGCCTGTGTGTCTTTTTGAGTTTCATCAAATTCAGGGAATGGCTCTAACATGATGCTGTCGCCAGTTTTACCTGTTAATGGTTTTAATGTTAACCAAATTTCTTCAGTAATAAACGGCATAATAGGGTGGATGATACGCATTAATTGTTCTAAAACATTTACAAGTGTAAAACGTGTGCCACGTTTTAATGCTTCTGATGATTGATCAGAGGTTAATGCGGGTTTAGATAATTCTAAATACCAAGAACAGTATTCATTCCAAACAAAATCGTAAATAGCTTGTGAGGCTAAATCAAAACGATATTGTTCGATTTGTTTGGCCACTTCTAATTTAAGATCTTGTAAAGCTGAAGTAATCCAACGATCGGCTAATGTGAATTCCATTAATTCGGTTGAATCGCCATTTTGACCGCAATCTTTACCTTCAGTATTCATCAATACATAACGGGTTGCGTTCCATAATTTATTACAAAAATTACGGTAGCCTTCTAAGCGTTGCATATCAAACTTAATATCACGACCGTTAGAAGCAAGTGAGGTTAAAGTGAAACGAAGTGCATCGGTACCATGTGGCTCAATACCATCTGGGTAGGCTTTTTTCGTTTGTTTTTCAATTTTTGCAGCAAGTTTTGGCTGCATCATGCCGCCGGTACGCTTAACTAATAAATCTTCTAATTTAATACCGTCGATTAAATCAATAGGGTCAATCACGTTGCCTTTTGATTTAGACATTTTTTGACCGGTTTCATCTCGAATCAAACCCGTAATGTATACTTTTTTGAATGGCACTTGTTTTCTAAATTTAAGTGTCATCATAATCATTCTGGCCACCCAGAAGAAAATAATATCAAACCCGGTTACCAATACATCAGTAGGGTTAAACATTTTAAGTTCAGGGGTTTCTTCAGGCCAACCTAATGTTGAGAATGTCCAAAGTGCAGAAGAGAACCAAGTGTCTAGTACGTCTGCGTCTTGACGTAAATTAACTGAGGCGTCTAAATTATTTTGCGAACGCACTTCGTCTTCGTTACGGCCAACATATACTTTGCCTTCGTCATCATACCATGCTGGAATTTGATGCCCCCACCACAATTGACGAGAAATACACCAGTCTTGAATATTACGCATCCACGAGAAATAAGTGTTTTCCCATTGTTTAGGCACAAATTCAATGTCGCCATTTTCAACCGCTTCAATGGCTGGGCCTGCTAATGTTTTAGCGTCCACATACCATTGGTCTGTTAACCAAGGTTCAATAACTGCACCAGAGCGATCACCTTTAGGTGTCATTAATTTATGGTCGTCTATTTTCTCTAACAAACCCATTTCTTCAAATTGCGCAACGATTTTTTTACGAGCATCGAAACGATCTAAGCCAGCGTATTGCTGCGGCAAAGTCCCGTCAAAATCGTTAACTTCTTTGCCTTGATAGTTATAAGCTTGAGCGGTTTTTAATACTTTTGCATCACGATCAAATATATTAACTAATAATACACCGTGACGTTTGCCAACTTCGTAGTCATTAAAATCATGAGCAGGGGTGATTTTTACAACACCTGTTCCAAAATCTTTATCTACGTAATCGTCGGCAACAATGGGGATTTCACGATTGACTAACGGTAAAGTGATCGTTTTGCCTACTAAATCGCTGTAACGTTCATCGTCAGGATTTACCGCAATACAGGTATCACCCAGCATGGTTTCTGGGCGGGTTGTTGCAACAATCACGTGATCTTTGCCGTCGGCAGTGGTTTGGCCGTTGGCTAATGGATAACGAAAGTGCCACATAAAGCCGTTTTCTTCTTTGTTTTCAACTTCTAAGTCAGAAATGGCGGTGTGTAATGTCGGGTCCCAGTTTACAAGGCGTTTACCGCGGTAAATCAAACCTTCATCAAATAATTGTACAAATACTTCTTGTACGGCTTTTGACATGCCTGGGTCCATAGTGAAACGCTCACGCGACCAATCAACCGACGTACCTAAACGGCGTTGTTGTTTTGTGATGGTGTCACCGGATTTTTCTTTCCATTCCCAGATTTTATCGATGAATGTTTCACGACCTAACTCGTGACG
>JALJPK010000033.1:0-7624 GCA_022968985.1 Pseudomonadales bacterium
TAGTCATTAAAATAGTATTAGGTTTCATTCATTAAATAATAGTGTGGCCTGTTTTATTTTAGTTTGCGCTTTTGATAATGCCAATCGAAGTTTGTCGATTGCAATGGGTTTAATTAAAAAATCATCCATACCACATGCAATGGCTCGTTGTTTATGTTCATTAGTAGCATGAGCAGTTAATGCAAATATTAACGTTTGATCGAGTTTGTTTTGAGATTCAATTTCTCGTATTTTTGTTGTTGCACTAAACCCATCCAATATGGGCATTTCACAATCCATCAAAATCAAGTCAAAAAAACCAGGGTTATTAGTAAAGATCTCAACTACTTCTTGCCCGTTTGAGGTGATGGTTACTTCATGGTTTTCTCGTTTTAATAATCCCTTGATAACCATTTGATTAACGGCATTATCTTCGGCAATTAAAATATTTAAACCTGTGTTAAGTGGTGCACTTTGAATTAACTCGACTTTGTTTTCATGTGATTCAGACTTTTCCACTTGAATTGTAAACCAAAAAGTAGAGCCTTTATCGGGTTTACTATAAATACCAATTGTCCCCCCCATTAATTCAACTAGCTGTTTGCATATTGTTAAACCTAATCCGGTGCCTCCATATTTTCTAGATGTAGACGTGTCAGCTTGTTGGTATTCTTCAAATAAATTATCCTGAATATGTTCAATAATACCAATACCTTGATCAATTACTTCAAATTTTAATTAGTAAGGTGATTTAGCTTTAAGTAAGGTGACGTTAATGCTGATTTCACCTTTATCAGAAAATTTAAATGCATTACCCAATAAATTAATAATAACCTGTCGTAAACGATTACTGTCACCTAAAAGGTATTCAGAAATATTGGGGTCGATAAAACTTTTTAGTTTAATATTTTTTCGATTGGCTTCATGTAAAAACGTATTTTTACATTGATCAATCAAAATATGTAAATTAAACGAGGTGGATTCAAGTTCAAGTTTACCCGATTCAATTTTACTGTGATCTAAAATATCGTTTATCAGGCTTAATAAGGACGTGCCTGAATCTTTAATTGTTTGGATATAGATTTTTTGCTGTACAGTTAATGTTGAATTTTTTAATAACTCAGTGATACCTAAAATCCCATTTAGAGGGGTTCGGATTTCATGACTCATTTTGGCTAAAAATTGTTTTCTGGCTTCGGATTTTAAATGCACTTCTTCACTTTTGCTTTTTATTATTCGTATTCTATGTGCTAACGCGAAGGATAAAAAAAGAGCTTCTATTGATGATCCAAATTTAGATATCAGTGTTGTGCTTGCATCAATTGTTTCAATAAAACCAACTTTAGATAATAATAAAACTAAATTCCCCGAGAATAATATAACCCAGCCCAATAAAAAGAAAATAGCCGGTCGGTATCCTTTGTATGTGCAGATACTAGAACTTATGATGGCAATTATCATTGCAATCACACTTTGTAAAATCATAAATTGTGAAAGGGTCTGAGTAGATAGAAAAAATATGGCAGGTAAATTTAATAAGCTGACCACAATGCCCAATTGACATGCTCTATACATAACTGTTGAATATTTTTTTAGCCTTAAAAAAGACAGGCAAAAAAGAAACCCAGTGGAAATCATTATGGCGGCACTAAAATGCGCCATGTTACTGTCAAATGCTAATTTCTCAGGCCAAAATAATTGAAATACATATCCATCAATGGTCATTATGTAAGCGCCATAAGATCCAATAAAAAATACGTAAATTAAATAACTGCGATCGTTCACTGATAAATATAAAAATAAATTGTAAATGACCATGGTCGCTATTAATCCAAAATACAACCAATTCATATTGTCGGAAAATTGCAGGTGTTGCCAAAACTGATTGTCTGGCCAAGCTTTGATATTCAAACTGAAATCTAAATCGGTTTTAATTTTTATCAATAATGTAGAAGGTTCGTATAAGTCCACTGGTACAATCATTTTATGATGATCAATAACACGATTGCCAAATACACGCGAACTACCAGAACGATAGATTAATCTAGGTCCATTTTCAGTTATTTTATAAATATCTAACGTACTTAAAAGGGAGTTGGAAAAAATCAAATTCCATTTTTTGATGCTGGATTCTGATGCATCAAGTTTGATTCGAAACCAAAATGTTTTATCAGAATAACCATAATTGATTGCTTGGCTGTCAACTGATTCCCATAAATTAAAGTTACGGTCGTACAGAACATTAAACTCATTAAAATAACCTGTCTCGTCAACTAGAACATCATTGTTCTTAGAAAAATTAAAAGCTATGTTTTCATTATTTAAAAACACAGCTGATGCATTAGCTGATGCCATTAAAAACAAATTTAATAAAAATCCTATTAATAATCGTTTCATATTTTTTAACGCATCGGTGGAGAATAAAGTAGGCCGCCACGATTCCATAAATTGTTTAAACCGCGGTGAATGTTAATGTCAGAATCTTTGCCAATATTGCGATCAAAAATATCACCATAATTACCCACTTCTTTTATTATTAAATACGCCCATTGGTTTGATAAACCTAATTGATTACCTAGTTCATCTTTTTCACCCATAAAACGCTCGATGTTAGGGTTGTTGCTGTTCTTGAAATCCTGAATATTATCTTGGTTTAATCCCAGCTCTTCAGCTTCGATCATTGCGTTTAATGTCCAACGTGCAATGTTAAACCAAATTATGTCGTCTTGGCGAACAACGGGTCCTAATGGTTCTTTTGAAATTATGTCCGGTAAAATAATTGAGTTTTTGTTTTTCTTTAATGTTGATTTAATCGCATATAATTGAGATTGATCACTGGTTAATACTGAGCATCTGCCAGCTTCAAACCCTTCTTTAGTTTGATCCAAGGTTGAAAATAATACAGGTTGATACTGCATGTCATTATTTCTGAAATATTCAGCCACTACTTGTTCAGACGACGTACCTGCTTTCATGCAAATTGCTGCACCATCTAAATCTCGAGCACTTAATGATGTTTGAGCTAGGCGCTCATCAATTAAAAACCCTTGGCCATCAAAATAAGTAATGCCTGCAAATAATAAATTGTATTGAGTTTCACGGCTTAATGTCCAAGTTGAATTTCGAGAAAGAATATCGACTTCCCCTAAACTAAGGGCGGTGAAACGATGGCTGGCACTTAATGGCATATATTCTACTTTGTCGGGATTACCAAACACTGCAGTTGCCACCGCTTTGCAATAATCCACATCAAAACCGGACCAGCTTCCTGTGCGATCTGGAATTGAAAAACCTGTAATACCTGTGCTGACACCACAAATTAAACGACCACGTTGTTTCACTGTTTTTAATGTATCACCAGGGATTAACTCGACTCGTTTTGGAGAATCATTAAATTGTTGAGGTTGATAGTTATTTGATTCATTACAAGACAATAGAGTCATAATTAATGCCCAAAAAAGCACCGTTTTTAAATGTGACATGTATTAAAACCTTTTGATCCATTATTAAGTGGCTGGATTATGCCTGTTATGGGGCCGAATTCAAGCTTTGTTATTATCTGTTAAGTAGGAATAAAGGTAATCGTTTAAAAGTGTGTGCTGGTTGGTTATTGTACAATCTGTAACAAAATTAGAATGGCTTATAAGTTAGATGGTGACAGAGTTTTATGCTTGAACATGGTTAAAATGACACAGGCAAGCGCTAGGATATTTCGTTTCATATTGATATAAAAGCACTCAAATGATTACAAACTTATATTAATAGACGAGATATTGAACTAATGAATGAAGAAAAGCGTCAAGGCCCTGACTTTTGGATGAAGTTATTACCTGTATTTAATTTATGTGCTTGGGGCTTATTTATAATAAGTTTAGTGCTTACTCATATCGCTCAACCTGAAATGGATACGGGGATTGTACGTTATCACGGTATTGAAATTCGTGAGTATTGGTTGTTAGATATTGTATATTGGATACAGATAACGCTGTTAGGTATGATTATGCTGTTATTTGGGAATATTATAGTGGCTAAAATGCGCAGTCGCAGAAAGTGTGATCAACGTTATCTAAATCAATGGTTGTTATTGGTCTTAACGTTATTTACCGCGTTTATTGTATTTATTTTTGCCCGATAAGTATTCTATCTAAAATCTGTTTGATATGATGCGCTCTTTATATTTAGAGCGTATTTTGTATGAACACTGAAGTCGTCATTCTAGCAGCAGGTAAAGGCTCAAGAATGAAATCAACCAAAGCCAAAGTCCTTCACCCTTTAGCGGGTAAATCTTTATTATCTTATGTAGTTGATAACGCAACTGATCTTAATGCGGATGTGCACATAGTAGTGGGTCATCAAGCTGATCAAGTGAAAGACGCTTTTGCAAATCAAAATATTCAATTTGTCGAACAACAACAACAAAATGGAACCGGCCATGCTGTGGCTCAATGTTTGGATGCTTTAAAACAAGACAGCAAAGTACTTATCCTTTATGGCGATGTGCCATTATGTAAAAAACAAACCATGCAAAAACTGTTAGATTTAGTTGATGATGATCATATGGGGTTATTAACGGTTACTCTTGATGATGCGACTGGTTACGGACGAATTGTGCGTAATGATAATAATTGTGTGATTGCTATTGTTGAGCAAAAAGATGCCAGTGAGTCTGAGCTTTTAATCAAAGAAGCCAATACAGGTATTATGGCTGTCACTAGTGCTCAGCTGCGTAGTTGGTTACCAAAACTTAATAATCAAAATGCTCAAGGCGAATATTATTTAACGGATATTATCGCTTTGGCTGTGTCAGAAGGTGTCAGTGTTGATACGATTGAGCCTGCTACCGTTGAAGAAACCATGGGCATTAACGATAAACTGCAATTAGCTTATTTAGAGCGCTGGCAGCAAACTCAGTTAACCAATGAGTTAATGAGGCAGGGTGCAACCTTGTTTGATCCTTCTCGAGTGGATATTCGTGGTGAGGTGAGTGTAGGTCAAGACGTTGAGATTGATGTTAATGTTATTTTTAATGGCATAGTCAATATTGGTAATAATGTATCCATTGGCGCTAACTGCATTTTAACGGATGTTGATATTAAAGATGGAACAATAATTGAACCAAACTGTGTATTACATGACGCTAAAATTGGTGAACAATGTATTGTTGGTCCATTTGCGCGTATTCGTCCGGGTACTGAGTTATCAAATAAAGCCAAAATTGGTAATTTTGTCGAAACTAAAAAAGCCAAAATTGGTGAAGGCAGCAAAGTGAATCATTTATCTTATATTGGTGATTGTGAAATGGGTGCTGGGGCAAATGTAGGTGCGGGTACGATTACTTGTAATTACGATGGTGTGAATAAATTTAAAACATTAATTGGTGATGGTGCGTTTGTTGGGTCAAACTCCACCCTTATTGCACCGGTTAAAATTGAAGAAGGTGCTTTTATTGGGGCAGGTTCTGTTATCAGTAAAGACGCACCTAAAGATCAGCTTACGCTTGCTAGAACAAAACAACGCAGCATTAGTAGTTGGCAAAAACCGGCAAAAAAATCATGAAACAAGCGGTAATTTTTGATTGTGACGGTGTATTAATAGACAGTGAACGATTGATGACAAATGTTTTGCATCAATCCTTGGCAAAATTTGATCTGTCATTGTCTCAAACTGAAATTGATGAGCGTATAGTTGGACAGACCACAAAGGTATTTCAAGCGTTTTTAACTGAACGATTTGGTCAAGCGTTGTCTGAAAAATTCTACGTTGAGCATAATCGATCCGTTAGTTTTGCCTTTGCAAATGACTTGGTATTGATTGATGGGATTGAATCTTTATTAAAATCGATTCAATTACCCAAAGCATGCGCCAGTAATTCTGATACAACATCGCTTGCCAATAAATTAAAAATTGCCAATTTGGATCATTATTTTGATTCTATTGTTGCGGCCCAGCAAGTGGCTAGACCCAAGCCATTTGCCGATGTGTATTTAAAAGCGGCCAGTGAATTAAAAATTGAACCCAATAAATGTTGGGTAATAGAAGATTCACCTATTGGTATGCAAGCAGGCGCGAATGCCAATATGCAAGTGATTGCTTTTCATCATGATCAAAGTGTAAAAAAATACGGCGCTCAAGTGGTATTTAATAAAATGAGTGATATTGAAGCTTTTTTGAAAACTCAAAAATAATAATAGGTGAGGTGTTATGAAGGGAAGTATAAAGAGTGCGTTGTCAATTTGCGCCATCGTATGTGGGTTGTCAGCAGTGTCTTGTGCTGTTGATCCAATAAGATTATCTAAACCAATTGGTGTGCCAGTTGCTCAAAACAAAGTAAATGGATTAATTGTAAGAGTGAGTATTGAAGATGTACGTGGCTCGCAGGTATTAGGTAGTCGTGGAGGGTTATATAGTGAAACATCATTGATATCGACGGATGTCAGTTTGATTGATCAAATTGGTGACAATATTATTCAAGCGATGAAAACACAGGGTTATCAGTTACAGACAAAAGCCCCAGCCAATTTACAGGTGAAGCTTGAAGAGTTAACTTATAATGTGCTTGAAATAAATCGAACCACAAAAGATTCAAAAGTGTTTGCTAAAATGTCGTTCTACGTTGAGCATTCAAAAGGTTATATTCAAAAGAGTTTTAACGTTACGTTAGCGCAAACCACTGTTTTTTTACCCACCCAAAAAAGCATTGAGTCTTTAATAAATGATGCGTTGATTCAAGTGATGCAAAATGGGTTAAATGATATTGCTATTCAAGCTCACATCACTCAAGCCCAATCAATGCAACAAATGATAACAACCGATCAGTCAAAACAACAAACGAAGGGTGTTGAGCCTGAATCAGTTCCTGATGTGAAACCTGAAAGTGAAGCAAAAGAAATAATAAAGCAACAAGAAACCAAAACATTCAAATTGCTTCTGTAGTAATTGGTTATTGATTTTTTTGACGTAATATTTTACTCAACGCAATTAAAGGTAAACCAATCAAACTATTAGGGTCATCACCTTGTAACTTTTCAAACAAGGTGATACCTAATCCTTCCGCTTTAAAACTACCGGCGCAATCATAAGGCTGGTCTTGTTTTAAATAATCTTCAATTTCTAATTCTGATAATTCTCTAAAAAACACAGTATAGGTTTCGACGCTTGCGTTAAATGTATCGTTTTTTGAATCATAAACACACAAACCTGTATAAAAATGCATACACTTACCCGAAGCTTTCAATAATTGTGTTTTTGCGTTTTCAAAATTTCCTGGTTTGCCAATAATTTCAATATCATCAAAACTACAGGTTTGGTCCGACCCAATAATTAAATGTTCGGGAAATTGGTTTTTTAAACTTTTGGCTTTTTCAATGCTCAATCGTAGACTTAATGTTTTAGGTGTTTCATTGTTTTTGCTAATTTCAGCGCAAATGGGTGAGGCTTGTTTGAATGGAATATTCAATTTTTCTAAGCATTGGGCTCGATATTTGGAGGTCGATGCTAAAATAATGGGTAAATGGCTCATTTTTGGTCACTTTTTTTAATAAAAGGCTAATTTAAATGAAATTCTCTTTGACAGTAAAGGGACTTATCCTTAAAATTCCGCGCCTATGTTAAATACCATGTTACCTCGACTCGTCGAACCCTACAA
>JALJPK010000033.1:7634-13519 GCA_022968985.1 Pseudomonadales bacterium
ACAAACTTGCTGATTTGCACAGCAGTCTTTCTGGTGAACTTCCTGAAAGTTGGTTCGAACGCGCTTGCCCTGATTTAATTATCAGTGTTGAGCATGCAAATGCGACGTTAGATTTCTTTCGAGATGATGACGACCGTAGAGTCATGCGTGGGAAAGTACAGCTTAAAGGTAAACAAATCTGTCAACGTTGTTTACAAACTATGCCAGTAGATATTGATATCGAAATTATGTACGCAATTTGTTTACATGAAGAGATGGAAGCGGGTTTACCCGAACATCTAGATGGCTGGATTGTATCACCCGATGAGAAAATTGATGTGTTACCCATCGTTGAAGATGAAATTATCTTAGCGGTATCTGAATTTGCTATGCATGATTCAGGGCAGTGCAAAATAAAAACCGAATTTTTAGATGAATCGTCAGCAGCAGTTGAAGAATCATCACAAAAAGTAAACCCGTTTAGTGTACTTGGTTCATTAAAAGACCAACTGAAATCTGGAGACTCTTAGTCATGGCAGTTCAAAAAAGTAAAGTAACTCGTTCTCGTCGCGGTCAACGCCGTTCACACGATGCATTATCAGCACCTACATTATCTGTAGATGCTACATCTGGTGAGACTCATCGTCGTCATCACGTATCGGCTGATGGTTTTTACAAAGGTAAGAAAGTTGTAGAAACTGGAGCAGAATAATTAAGATTTATTCTTAACTATTCAAAAAAGCCTCGAATTCGTTCGGGGCTTTTTATTGTCTGAAATTTATTAATTTTAAAAATTAGTTACTATCAGTTGTTATTAGTTGATATTTTTTGCTTAATTAAATTTAACGCTTGTTTAACTAAGGCCAGCGGACATCCGAAGTTGATACGTACAAATCCCTGTTTACCGAAGTGTATGCCGTCAGAAGGTATAATGCCTGCGCTTTTAAACCAATCTAATGCACTTTGCTGAGTAATTAGCTCAAGTTGTGTGCAATCTATCCAACATAAAAAACTCGCATCGTTATAGTGTGTTTTGAAGATGCGCTGATTATTTATTTTAAAATCATTTAAAGCGCTTACAAGTGTGTCACGATTAATTTTCAAATAGTCCATTAATTCTAAGCGCCAACTATCGCCATGTTCAAACGCAGATTGAGTGGCCACTAATCCTAAGTTACTCGGAAAACTAACCAGTCCATTCATTTGTTTAACAAAATGTTTTCTAATAAAACTGTCTTCAATAATAGCGAAACTACAACCCAGTCCTGCAATATTAAACGTTTTGCTCGCCGCCATTAATGTAATGGCTTTAGGGTCAAATTTACCCGCGGGGAAGTGGGGTAATTCAAAACGTAAGTCACAATGTATTTCATCGGAACACAGTTGCACATTATGTTTATGGCACAGCTTAATGATGTGTTTTAACTCTTGCTGCGTTAGCATTGTGCCTTGTGGGTTCATTGGGTTGCATAATAAAAATAAACCGCACTGTTCATCAGATAAAAGAATTTCAAGTTGCTCGAAATCAAACATCCACCTTTTAGTGGATTCATCAAATGTCACACTTAACTCTAAATTTTTTTGCCCACTTTGTTTAGGTGCTTGTAACATAGGAGGATAATTGGGTGTTTGTACAACCACTTTGCCTTTATTAAACCCTTGGCACGCCATATTAAAACCAGAAACAATTCCCGGTAACCAGGCTATCCAGTTTGCTTGAATGTCCCAGTCATATTGTGTTTTACACCAATCAACAATGGATTGATCTAAACCCGGTCCAGATTTTGTGTAACCTAAATCAGCTTGTTGTAAGCGCTCAATTAATGCGGATTTTATGCATTGTGGGGCTTCAAAATCCATATCAGCAATCCACATAGGCAATAATGATTCATCAAATGTGTTGAACTTGATGCTGTGATTGTCTTTGCGATTAAGTGATTTGTTGAACATAGTTTACTCGACAGTTGTATGAGGTTAAACGGTTATAATAAAATTAATCGATCAGGTCAATTTTTTTTGACTTGATCGATAGGTGTGAATTATTGCTGTTTTTTATTGTTTAAGAAGTGGCTAAAATAATGGCTTGTATATCAATTTCATCAATTTGCGATAACGCCAAATACTTTTTAGCGTATTGTTTATAAACGCCTGAGCTTAAAAATACTTCAAAAATACTTGCATCAATTTGTTTCTTTTTAGCCATATTAGCCATGATGTTCATTGTTTGGGATATTGTTTTGGCTTCTTTATACGGTCGATCGCAAGCGGTTAATGCTTCGAAAATATCCGCAATAGCCATCACACGCTCAGGCGTGGTTAACTCAGTGGCATCTAGTTTTCTTGGGTATCCTGTTCCATCTAAACATTCATGATGATTACCCGCTATGTTGGGTACGTTTGCTAAGTCATCGGGAAATGGAAGTGCACTTAACATTTTAATGGTTTGCACCATATGATTATTCATTAAAAAACGCTCTTCAGGGTTTAATGTGCCTTTGCTGATACATAAATTATGCAGCTCACCTTTGTTAAACGCGTGTTTAGGTAGTGTCATATCAAAGCCCCAAATATTTTCAGGATTGTCTTTTTCAACGGCGGGTATTCTTGATCCCCAGCTTATTAGGTGTTCAGGTTTGTCTTCTAATAAATTTTCAATAACAGGTAACTGCTCATTTTTATCAACTATGAGTGTCGTTTCTTCCTGAGATAAACCGATTAATTTACTGAAATTACGTTGCCATTTTTGTTTGCCAATATTTTTAATCATCTGCGATTTTGCATCGGACATAAATTCACAGCCGACATTAGCTTTGGCTATCAATGAGAATTCATTTTGTAGTTGTACTCTTTTATTATCGCGCTGAGTGGTTAATTGTTCTTTGTTTTCATTGCTGTTTTTAAGCAGGCCTTCTAAAAAGACTATCTCATTGTCTCGCCATAATACTTCGAAGCGAGTGCGTATTTCGTGGATTCGATTGTTAATGGTCTCGAGTTTGGTGGCTTTATCTACCACATATTCTGGACTGGTGATTTTACCGCAATCATGTAACCAGGCTGCTGTTCGAAATTCACGTCGTTGTTGTTTGCTCATGCGAAATGACTCAAACTTTTGCTCATTTGAATCAATTAAGCTGTCTATTATTAATTCAGCTAATACTGGCACACGCTCACAATGTCCGCTGGTGTAAGGTGATTTGGCGTCAATTGCATCGGCTAATAATTTGATAATGGAGTCGAGTAAATTTTGTTGATCTTCGAAGTGTTTACGCGTTGAAATAGCCGTAGCTGCTGATCCCGATATTTCTTCGATGAAGTGGGTGAGTGCATTGTCGATTGAAACATCGTGATCGGGAATCTCTAATACGAGAATACCAAGCATGATATTGTTGTGGTCAATAAGCGGTGACAAAAATAAGTGTTTGTTTTCAACATTTATTTGTTGTTTTAAGCTTGCTTGTGCGTCGTTAAAACTGCTGCTAGTCATATTTAAAATTTTAGGACATTCTAATTTTGTTGATGTCGCTTTGGTTAACTGTGTGTGTTTGTTAGTACATAAATACACAACACCGTCTTTAGCCTGAGTGATTGTTAATAGATGTTGAACGATATGGTCGAGGGTTAAATCTAAGTTGGAACCCTGGGATAATTTTTTAGATATCGCTTGGAATGTTTCAATGGTTGTGGCCATATGGCTGGTTAATTGAGCCAGTTTTTTTACTTCTCGTATGCGGGAAGTGATATTTATTTTTCGACTAAAATCAAAATTAGTTAATGCATTTACATCCTTAGATAATTCTAATAATGATTTGGATATTTTTTTGGCAACTTTATTACTCAGTAATAACAATAAAATGATAATGACAATTGAAATAATTAATTGATTTAAGAGGGATTTGTTTATTTCATGAAATAATGCAGCGTCAGGGATGGCGTATAATAATTGCCATGATCCTTGTTCTTGGCCAACACTTAAATTTAAGCCGTACCATGACTGATTGTTGACTTTGATTTTAGTGATGTGATTGTCTGGTTGATGTGTTTGAGCTAATTTAGTTAACGCGGGTACGTTTAAATCATTAATATTAGCCAGTTGTGTACTGCCGTCTGCATTATGTTTAATTAATTGATTGGCGTCAGGGTAACCAATCACAAAACCGTGATTATCCATTAAGGCTATTTCAGATTGTGCGGAGGGGTTTAATACACTTAATACCCGAGATAAATCACCTAACGCTGCATCTACACCAATAATGGCTTGGTTCTTTTTATTTTGTTGAGCGAAAGTTAATCCCACTTCTTTGGTTGTGAAAAATATATAAGGGGGGGTGATGATGGTTTTAGCATCAAGCTTAGCATCGATAAACCAAGGTCTTACTCTCGGGTCATAATTATAATTTTTAGGTGTGATGTGATTGATAGGGTTTATGTCTTTATCATATACAATCCATTGTGTGTCTTCTATTTCACCTAAAACATTTCGATCAATGGCTTGTAATAAAAAGGCAGCTTGAGGGGATAGTCCATATTTTGTTTTAAGCTGTTTGGATCGTACTGTGCGCAATAAGAAAAAATCACCATCAGGGTAACCAAAATAGACAGCGCTTAATAGTTTGTTCATCTCTAATGTGCGCACTAAAGTGGGGAGTCTTGTTAAGCGTTGCTTAATTGTTTTTGCTTCAGATAAGGGATCAAGTTCAAGCAATTGAACGATTTTAATAACAGGTTTGGTTATTTGAACAATACCACTGTCAACTGCTTGGGTCATAAGTAGAGCTGAGCGTTCTACTTGTTTAATTAAACTCGAGCGATTACTGAAATAAGAAGTGCTGACTAAAGCAACTGAAAGAATGATCATACAAAAAATAATGGAGGCACTGATTAAAAAATGCAGGCTGATTGTTTTTTGCTGTTGTAAAGCGGCCATAAATTTTTCCCTTAACTGTGTTTGGGCTTTATGTTGATGAATCTGTGGCTGTCAAAAAATAACATTTAATTAGTTTAATGTATATTTAGGCATCTGTTGGATTTAATTGCATTCAGTAAGGCTTAAATTTGAATCTAGTCAGTTTTAAGTGTTTTCAATCTTCAGAAAATTAAAAGCCAACTTGTTAAATTAGCTGTTAAAGGTGAAGTGACTATCTAAGCAATAGTTAAGTAATATTCAAAAAACTCGATTAAGCCAATATCGAAGGCTTTACAAAGGCTGACAAATGCCTGCGCCCACCGTATAATCATTTTTTATTCAATATATTATAAAGGTTTTGCTATGTTAAAGCGTGTTGTAGTTACTGGTATGGGTGTGGTTTCTAGTATTGGTAATAATGTAGAAGAAGTGACGAATTCTCTTAAAGAAGGTAAATCAGGTATTCGTTTCCAAGATATTTACGCAGAAAAAGGATTTCGTTCACACGTAGCCGGTAATATTCAAAATTTTGAAACTGTAATTGATCGTAAGCATAAACGTTTTATGGGCGACTCAGCGTTATATACCTACGAAGCAATGCTTCAGGCTATTAAAGCATCTGGCTTAAAAGAGGATCAAGTTAGTAATCTACGTACTGGTTTATTGGCAGGTTCAGGCGGCGCAACTACGCAGGACATCGTTGAAGCAAATGCTATTTTAGAAACAAAAGGCATCAGACGAGTTGGTCCATATCGTGTGACTTCTACAATGGGTTCTACAGTATCAGCTTGTTTAGCAACCAGTTTTAAAATCAAAGGTTTAAATATGACGATTTCATCAGCCTGTGCAACTAGTGCGCATTGTATTGGTGAAGCGTTTGAGAAAATTCAATGGGGCAAACAAGACATCGTATTTGCTGGTGGCGGGGAAGCGGAACATTACACACAATCTGTATTGTTTGATGCAATGGGTGCGTTCTCAAGTAAATATAATGACGCGCCGC
>JALJPK010000033.1:13529-19734 GCA_022968985.1 Pseudomonadales bacterium
ACGGCTTCACGTCCATATGATGCAACTCGTGCCGGGTTTGTTATTGCTGGTGGTGGCGGATTCGTAGTACTAGAAGAGATAGAGCACGCAAAAGCACGTGGCGCGAATATCATCGCTGAAATCGTGGGTTACGGTACAGCTTCAGATGGTTACGATATGGTTGCACCAAGTGGTGACGGCGCGTATCAATCAATGAAATACGCAATCGAACAAGCCGGTACTGACAAAATTGATTACATAAATACACATGGTACATCAACACCAGCTGGCGATATTGTAGAAGTTAAAGCAATGAAACGTACTTTTGGTGAAAAAAATGTACCCAAGTTTGCTTCTACTAAGTCATTAACAGGACATTCATTGGGTGCCGCTGGTGTACATGAATCAATATATTCATTAATTATGATGCAAGAAAACTTCATTGCCGCTTCAGCGAATGTGACTGAGTTAGATCCTGAAGTTGAAGGTTTGCCATTGGTTCAAAAAAGACTAGACAATCAAGACATTAAATTTGCTATGAGCAACAGTTTTGGTTTTGGCGGAACAAACGTAAGTTTGGTATTTAAAAAATACGAAGCGTAAATAGTAAACATAAAACGGCATTAAATGATTGAATTTAATGCCGTTTTTTTATATTTGTAATTGATACATGCAAAAGGTTTAATCAATGAATATTTCAAATGTCACAATTGTAGGTGGCACACACGGTAATGAATTAACCGGAGTGTATTTAGTTAAGCATCTTAAAAATAATCCTGAGTTATTAAATAAATACCAATTAGATATTCAGTTTTTATTGGCTAATGAACTGGCTATTGAAAAAAATATTCGTTATTTGGATCAAGATCTTAATCGTCAATTTGCAGATGAATTATTGTCATTAGATTTAAATTATCGTGAATCAAAACGCGCACGAGAAATTCATCAATTAATTGGTGCTGCGTCAGATAATCAAACAGATTTAATCATAGATTTACACACAACTACTACCAATATGGGGTTAACATTAGTTATTACCATGGACAGTGAATTTCATCGTCAGTTAGTTGCGTATATTCAGCAAACATTACCTGAAGTTAATATATTCTTTGAGCCTAGAGATCAAGGCAGTGATAGCTTTTTAATGTCAATTGCTAAACACTCGGGAATAATAATTGAAGTGGGGCCAATTGCACAGGGTACGTTAAAACAACAGGCATACGATCAAACAAAAGATGCCGTATTTGCCTGTTTAGATTTCATAGAAAAATATAATCAAAAAATAAAAATAGAATTACCTGAATCAATTAGTGTTTATGAATTTATTAAAAAAGTGCCATTTAATGTTGATGCACGCGGTGATATTACTGGAATGATCCATAAAGATTTTGAATGTAGTGATTATAGGCAGCTAAAAAATGGAGACCCGATCTTTAGTTTATTCTCAGGTGACGTGGTTGAATTTAAAAGTGAAGACGATCAAGATGAAAAATTAACCGCATGTTTTATAAATGAAGCGGCGTATTACGACAAGAAATTTGCATTCAGTTTAATGCGAGAAATCAAATTAGAAATACCGAAATAAAAGGGGAATAGCCAACTCAGGTTTCCCGACGCAAGGATAAGAGTCGAGCATTTAATTAATCATCATCTCGATGATTTTATTAATAATCTTTTAAATTAATAAAACTTAAAAAGTAACTTAAAAGGAAATGCGAATAAAAAACCAAGAAAGATTTCCTTTCGCCAGGTTTTTCATAGAGCGTTTAATTAATCATCTTTTCGATTAATTAAACTTAAAGAGCAACTAAAAAAGAAGACTTTTTTCTAGAAATGTCACGAATTAAAAAACGACCAGGATGTAAGTGATCTAATAAATCGATTTCAATAGGCATTGATTGTTCATTGATTAGGCACTTGATAATTTCTGCGCACAAACTGGCTGTACTCGCACCTTTTGAGCCAAACCCGACATTGATAAATAACCCGTCGTAAACCGGTGCTTTTTTAATGCTTCGTAGTTTTTTATTTTGGATGTGTCTAAACTGTTCACAATATTCTTTAGCCGGTACGCAGGGGCCAACTACAGGCATATAATCAGGTGTGGTGCATCTGAATCCCGTTTTACCTACTGTGTTGTCTGCTATCAATTCACCGGCTATGCTTGGAAGCATACGCTCAATATTGTTTATATTTTTTATATTATCTGACTGTCTAACACTGCTGTCGTCGTCTTTTAAATCAAAAGTTGCACCAAAACAATGTTGATTGTTTCGTGCTGGTGTTATGTATTGCTCGCCACAAATGACAGTTTTAATATGCTTAGATTGTTCGCCCGCATTGCAATCGCTCACTTGGCCGCGGATATTTTTAAGCGGTAAATGTTTGCTTTGTTCAAATTGTGATGCGCTATAAGCATTACAAATAATGACTTTATCAAAAACAAATTCTTTATTTTTTTGATTGGTTAATAACCAGTTGTTTTCTTTTTTCTCAATATTGATTATTTGGCAGTTGTTAATAAAGTTAATATCTTTAGCCCAAAAAACACATAAATCCTTAGGAGTGGCCATTGCACCATGCGGATAGAATAATCCATCTTTATTAATGCTAATGCCTGCCGTTTTACTTAATTGTGTGGCGTCTTGTTGTTCAAATATTGCATCAAAATATAATCCACATGTTATGAGTTCTTTTTGCTTTTTAAACTCTTTTTCATTATGAATTAACTGAATCATTCCGCAGTTTTCAATGGGTAAATTCTGTGTCTGTGCTTGGCGTAAACTATGGAAAAAAGCCGATAAATAAAATCGATTGTTATAACTGTTTTTACTGCCAGGTTTTAAATACATCGCGGCTTTTGAATTACTCGATGCGCCTTTTGCGATATCGGATTGTTGGTCAAATAATGTCACGTTGTGACCGCTTTTATTTAACTCGTAAGCGGTGGAACATCCAGAAAACCCCGCACCAATCACCGCTATTTTTTTCACAGTGAAATGAGTTTTGCAATCATGTAGTGAATAAAACTGATTTGTTATTGCATTACTAGGTCCACATAAACCAATAAATGTAGCCGTCAGTATTTTGCGTTTTTTTGCAAAACCCTTTTTAGTTTTACATTTAAAACCAGCGCCTATTAATACGTCTTTTACAATTCGTGCGCAGCTTAATGTAGAGGCGGTGGTTTCTAAGTGGCTTAAGCGAGCTATTTGCTGGAATAATTCAATGTCCCACATTTTTGAGTTTGAATCTGGCATAAAACCGTCTAAAAACCAAGCGTCCACTTTTGCGTGACATTGTTCTAAGCCTTCAAATGCATCAGCAAAAATTAGAGTCAGTGTGATATTCTTAAAATGCAGAGTATGAAAGCCGGGTAATAATTTAGGGTATTGCTCCAAGAGTTGTGTGGTTTGATTTTTTAAACTTGGAAAATTTTGTAAAGCTAAAATAAGGTCGACTTTAGTCAGGGGGTGTTTTTCTACTGAAATAAAATGCAGACGTGTATTTGAAGGGGAGTGTAATTCAAATAATTGCCAAGTTTTGAAAAAATTTAATCCTGTTCCAAAACCAGTTTCACCCACTGTGAAAACACGGTTGTCTTTTAGTTTTTTAAATCGTTCGGATAGTGTATTGGGTGTTAGAAAGTTATGTTCAATTTCTTCTAGAGCACCTTGATTTGAAAAATATAAGTCGCCAAAAAGGTCACTTTGTAAGGTGCCTCTTTGGTTAAAGCTGACTTTTGCGGGTTCAATTGGTGATTTCACTAATGTACTGGCTGGTTATCTTGAAATTCAATTAACTCATTTAACCATTGTTCAAAATAAGGTTTGGGTAAAACAATGTCACTCAAAGAAAAACTGCGCATTTGCTCCAATGTATAGGAGCTAGCTATGAATAACTCCCACTGCACAATCACATCATCAGATAGCTGAATGTAAAATGCATTTAATTCTTCTTGGTTTTCACGAAAGCGAACACACCATTCAATTATTTGAAAGTGTGTATAACGAGACATCGACCCAAGTAAACCCTGGGCAAGTATTTCCATTAATGAATCGGCTATATACGGTTTACTGATTGGATCATCTTGCCAAGCCACAATCTAACTCCATCCGTCTTTACGGCCGTTTTTCTTGGGTAAATTGATTAAAATTAAACAAAGAATAACACCTAAGCAAACCAAAGCAGCACCTGTCATCCAAGCAGTTTTACTATTTGACGATTTATAAGAATCAAGTTCAAATTGGGTTTGATCTAATTTGTATTCTAATTTAGCTTTGTCTTCTAATAAAACTGTATTTTGAATGTCTAGTTCAACTTGTTTGCCAGCTAATAATGCAAGACTGTCATATTTCGCTTTAATTGATTTTAATTCTTTTTGTAGCGCTTTTTTTGCTTCTAATTCTTTTAAGGTGTCTTTGTGAGTATTGATGAATTCATTATGTTTGGCTGTTAACACAGCGAACTCTTTTTGAAGTGTCTTAAGTTTGACAGACGCAACAGGTTCTTCAAAAACAAAAAGTTTGTTTATCCAACCAATTTTACCTGAGGCTGTTTTTACTTTTTGATATTTTGTTGATTCGGATTGAACAATGATTTCAAGAACTGCTCCTGAATATAATGTTTCAAGGTTTTCATATTTACTAGCCGGTATGTCGCGTAAATGAACGACTTTTTGATCGGATAACCAACCAGTTTTAGCGGTTGCACTTAAAGATAAAGTAACAAGAATGATGCTTAAGAATATGTGTAAATTATTTTTCATTTGTATTTTTTCCTTCTTAAGGGAGAACAAGTTTGAATGGTTTAACGCTTACACTAGCATAAACACCAGCAGTTATGTATGGGTCGTTATCTGCCCAAATTTTAGCTTCTTCGAGATTTTTAAATTCTGCAATCACTGTTGATCCAGTAAACCCCGCTTCACCAGGGTCTTCATTGTCAATAGCTGGATTAGGTCCAGCAACAATTAAACGACCTTGAGATTTTAATGCTTCAAGGCGCTCTAAATGAGCGGCTCTTGCTTGTTTTCTAAGGGGTAATGAGTTTTCTATGTCTTGACTGATAATACTATATAACATGAATTAACCTAATTGTTTTCATTGTTTGACTGTTTTTCTTTAGAAAGTTCTTCACATTGGCGAAAAACATAAAACATTTGGATACCCATAAATATCATGGTTAAAGGTGCTAAACCAAATAGTTTAAAATTCACCCAAAGCGTTTCTTCAAAACCTACCGCCATATAATAATTTAATAATGCTAAAAATACATTAAATAATATATATTAAATGTCTTGTTTAAACCAAAATTTAGCGTTTGTATTCACTTTGATATCACTTTGAGTCATGATAACGAGCCAAATTTTTTGACTTAATGAAATTTTAAACCGCTAACAAGAAAAGCTAACCCAAATAAACCAAATGCAATGCTGGGTTTTTATTTTGAATAATATATCGTTTTGAAAGATGATGGAGGGTAATCCCAATGCTAATAATATCCCAGCAGAGATTAAATTCATTTTACTAACAGAGCCGGTCATAATTTTTTGAATAATAAGCACAATAGAGGTCGCACTGAGTGATACTAATAATGCCCCAAAAAAGCTTTTTCTGGAAAGAATGGAAATTGAACGGTTAGTTTATCGTAAAAAAAATACACAAATCCAAACAATACTAACGGGATTATTTCTAAAGCTTTCATAGGGTTCTTCAACGGAGTAAGACTATACAGTCGCCCATAATAAAACTACACTTGTGCGCTGTCTACCAACTAAGGTCATTAATGTGTTTGATTCTCATAAAAATTACGTGATTGCGGATTTACATAGCCATAGTACAGCTTCAGATGGTGTTTTGAGTCCTAAAGCCATGTTTGAACGCGCCCAAGAAAAAGGGATTGAGATATATGCCTTAACGGATCACGATTGTGTGGATGGCTACTTGTCATTACAAGAATTAGCAAAACAAGAGCAGTCTCCCAAGTTAATTAGCGGAATAGAATGGTCAACCTTACATAAAGGCATGAATATTCATATTGTTGGACTAAATTTTGATGCAACTCATCCAAGTGTCACTCAAGCAATTAAAAAATTACAAAATACAAAAAATAGCTTTTTTATGTATTTGTATATAAATTGACATTTGATTTATTTCAATTTTTTAATAGAAAAAAAGCAAGAAAACCATCAATTGTAAAAAAAATGTCATTTGCGACAGAAAAA
>JALJPK010000033.1:19744-37877 GCA_022968985.1 Pseudomonadales bacterium
GATCAGCGTTCATACATAATTGTTGAAAAATTAAAAAAAGCCGGCCTTAAAATAACCTACGAAGATGTAAAAGCCATCAGTGGAGCCAACCATCCTGCTAGACCTCACTTTGCTCAGTTTTTGGTAGACTCTGGGCAAGTTAAAAACACTCAGGCAGCATTTAATAAATATTTAGGTGCTGGTAAGGTTGGGGACGTGAAGTCTGATTTCCCAAGTATTGAGGAAGTGGTTAAAGTGACTCATGAAGCCGGTGGAGTTGCCGTTTTTGCGCATCCACATAAATATAGAATGACACAAACAAAATTAATTGGTTGTCTTGAGTATTTTAAAGAAGTAGGCGGTGACGCAGTTGAATTGGGTGTCGCTCAAATGCACCCACAATTACGTAAACGCTTAACCTCAGTTTGTAAGTCATTGGGCTTAAAAGGATCAAGTGGGAGTGATTTTCATCAGCCTAATTTACCTTGGTGTGAATTAGGTAAGTTTGAACATGTGCCCAAAGAGTTAGAACCTATTTGGACAAATTTTAATTAAATATATAAATATTGGGAAGGTGGAATGAAAATTAAACAAAATATAACGGCATTAACTATTTTGGTTTTAAGCTTAATCAGTTTTAGTGCCAGCGCTCAAGTTGAAGCAACTTGGTACGGTTCATTTAATACAGGTATTCGTTTTAATAGTACCCCTATAACTGAAAGCAAAGATATCGAAGTGTATAATGATCAGGGCTCATTTTTAGGTTTGGATGCCTATTCTGGGTACGATACTTTCTATGTTCGTGGTCGTTTAGAGTTTGATATGAATGGATCAACATTAGGCGGAAATATTGTCACTAAACAAAGTTTTGTGGAGTTAGGGCAAAACGGTGGGTTTTATAGATTAGGTACCATCATGTCTCTAACCACTCAAATTATGGTACAACCTAATAATATCATGCACTCGCAAAGAGCGATGGAGCATATTGCTTTTATTCATGCTGAGAGTTCAGCGCCTTTTAAAGCAAATTTATTCCAAATTCAAATTCCGTATCAACAAAATTTAATGACTTTTTTGAATTTGAGATGGATGCTGAAGATGGTGAAGAATTACTAAATGATTATACCGCCGGGATAGGGGTGGTAAGTGATGAAGGATCAATTACTTATATGACGTTTAAAGATAATATAAATAATGAGAAATATTGGGCAATTGCTATGGATCTACAAACCAATATGACGAAATTTGCAATTACCTATTCAAAAGGTGAGGGTGTGAATACATGGGACTCTGCACTTTCATATACAAGTAACTCAATAATTTCAAAATCATCAGTGCATGTACTGGATACTCCTGATGTAACTGAAGTGAACTTGATGTTGGGTATGGACTATTTAATTGGTGAGCAGGGTGTGGCATATTTTGAATACTCGCGATTATTTGATCAGCAAGGTGCTTATGATTTAGCCGCTGGAATACGAATTGATTTTTAGGTGAATAGATATGATTAATAAATTTAAACAATGGTTGTTAGGTGAAGAACAACAAACAAAAGAAGCAGTTATTAGTGTTGAGCAAGCCATTTGTGTTTTGATGATAGAAGTGATGATGAGTGATTTAGACACTGATGAGCGCGAGCGCGAGCGAGTTTTTGAATTATTACATAAACAATATAATGTAGAAAAAGATGACATTCAAACGTTATATTTTAATGCATTGGAAACCAAACAAAATAGTCATGATGTGTATCAATTTACAAAACGTATTAGAGATCAATTTGATGAACAGCAACGATATGACATGATCGTTGCGCTTTGGCATATTGCGTATAGTGATGGTGTGATTGACCCACATGAAGATTTTATTATACGTAAAATTAATGATCTATTGCATTTGCATCATAGTCATTTTGTAAAAGCTAAACTACAAGCTAAACCAGCAGAAGAATAAAAGTATGATTACATTAAAAGAAGACATGTTAATAAATACAAAAACAGGTGCAATGTTAACCCAAGTTTATCGACCTGTAGAAAGTGGGCAATTTAATACAATTATTTTTTATTCAGAAATATTTCAAATAACTGCACCCATTGCTCGCTCAGCTCAAATCTTGGCAGGGCTAGGTTATGTTGTGCTTGTCCCTGAAGTATTCCATGAATTAAATGCGGCGGGTACTGTTCTAGCTTATGATGACGCGGGTAAAGATAAAGGTAATAATGATAAATTTGCCAAGCCGTTAGAGCATCATGACAGTGATACTCAAGCGATGGTTGAATTCGTACAAAAAAGTGAGTTTTGTACAGGTGTAATGGGTGCCATGGGTGTTTGTATTGGTGGGCATTTAGCATTTCGAGCGGCATTAAACCCTAATATTAAAAAGGCATTTTGTTTATATCCAACTGATATACATAGTAATACTTTGCCAAGTGAACCAGGTAATGACAGTTTTAGTCGTGCTAAAGATATAGAAGGGGAAGTATATTTGGTTTTTGGTAAACAAGATCCTCATGTGCCCAAAGACGCGCGTTTGATGTTGTATAAGCATTTTCAAGAAATTGAATTAAATTATACTTGGGAAGAAGTTAATGCGCAGCATGCCTTTATGCGAGATGAAGGTGAGCGTTATGATTCAGCCTTGGCGTTGCAGATGTACCAAAAAGCCGGGTTGTTTTTTAGATAAAAAATGCCAAACAACGTGTTTGGCAAAATAGAGTTATGAAGCTTAAATGCGATTTAATAACTCTGAGGCTTTTACAAATTCAAACTGCAGCATTAATTCGGTTTTATTTAATTGCTTTAGAAAAGCGATTGTCTCTGGGTACGGATGCCCAATAATGATAACTTCTTGATTGTTGTTTGCTATTTTTAGTGCTTGGTTCCACTGTGTCATCAGGGAATCAAAGTCTTTCTTATTGTCTAAGAAAACATGTCTACCTGCCCAAGCTAGTTTCTGTTTTTTTGATTGAATGACACCTTGAGATTTAGAAGAGGTTCGACTATCAATAAAAAATTTATTGTTCCGTTTTAAATACTCTATCACCCAGCTCATGTTTTTAGCGTGTTCAGTATAAAAACTGCCAGTATGGTTGTTTAGGCCTGTGGCGTATGGGTTTTCTGCAAATGCCATTTCTAATGTGGCAAATGTTTCATTTTTGTCATAGTCCACACTCAATCCTAGTTTCCCCATAGGAAAACGTCCGTTATTATCCATTGGCATATGGACGATAACGTCTTTGTTAGTTGTATAGGCTAATTTTGATAACTCAAAGGTGTATGTGCGTTGAGGCATGACAGCTACTGTTTGCACTAATGATTGATTAATGATTTGCTCACCATAGGTATATTGATTACCTAAATCGTCAATTATTATGGCGATTTTTGGTTTGGCGTACTCAACCTGCTCACTTTGAGCAAATAAAGTTTGGCAGCTTAATATTAATAATATTGTGAGTCTGTTGATAGTCCATCTGTTCATTGTAATTTCATAATACCTTGTGAAAATTGAAATATCTGTTGTGGATTGATAATTCGAATAGTTGTCATTGTAAAATCATAACACCTTGTGAAAATTGAAATATTTGTTGCGTTTGATAGTTGTCAGATAATTCGAATATTTATTATTGTAAAATTATAACACCTTGTAAAATTTGAAATGCTTGTTGTAATTGGTAATCATCGATTAGATTTTTTTGATTGTCTGAATATTTGTTTGTAGTAATGTTGTTGTCGTCGCCTTTTAAATGTCCTGAAAGTTGAGACTCAGAAACATAATTGTTATCACTTTTTTCAGACACTACAGAGGGTGCGACAATGATATCAGGAATAATACCGTTGGCTTGGATACTGGTGCCATTAGGTGTGAAATAACGGGCGATGGTTAATTTAATAGCCGATGTTTCATCCAGATATAAAACTTGTTGTACACTAGCTTTACCAAAACTTGTTTGACCTAAAATGATACCACGTTGATGGTCTTGTATTGCGCCGGCTACAATTTCAGAGGCGGATGCGCTACCTGGATTAATTAAAACTATTAATTTTAAATCTTTAGCAATGGTATTCATTGTGCTGAAATGATTTTCTTTACTTTTGGCTTCTCGGCCTTGAGTGAATACAACTAATTTTTCGTCTAAAAAAATATCGCTAATTTTTACGGCTTGTTTTAATAATCCCCCAGGGTTGTTACGTAAATCTAATATCAGTGCTTTTAAATCAGGTGCTTGTTTTTTTAACTCTAAAATAGCATTTGTGTAGTCATTACTGGTTTCTACTTGAAATGAACTGATGCGGGTATATGCAATGTGTTCAGTTAATAAATAATGTTTAACGGATGTATTTTTTATTTCATCACGAGTAATGTTAAACGTAATTGGTTGTTTTCTATTTGGGCGTTTAACTTTAACTTCGATGGTTGTACCGATTTCACCTCGCATTAAATTAGACGCTTCTTTTAAATTAAGCCCCTTAATTAATTGGCCATCTAGCTCGTATATTAAGTCACCTGATTGCAGTCCTGCTTTTTGAGCGGGAGTATTGTCAAAAGCACTTATCACTTTAACAAAGCCATCTTCCATTGTTATATCAATACCAAGACCGGTGAATTTTCCAGTTGTAGAATCGTTGAAACTTTTTAGTGATTGAGTATCAAAATAAGAGGAATGTGGGTCTAGATTCTCAACCATACCTTCAATTGCGTATTTTAATAAAGTATTATCGTCTACTTCTTCAACATAATTTCTTTTAATTAAATCAAATGCCTTGGCAAGATTACTAACCTGTTCAACAGGTAAATTTGAATAGGGTTTGTCTATATCTGAATCTTCATCAGCGATGCTATTTAAGCTTATAAAAGCTATTAAACAACTTAATGTTGTACGCAATGTAGTGCTTAAATTTAAATTATTCATGATTGACTCGCTTTATTTTATTGTTTTTGACAGCCAAAATGCAGGATCTTGAGGTTTTGAATTTTTACGAATCTCAAAGTATAGTGCTGTTTTCTCAAATCCGCCTGATACACCTACCATTGATATGGGCTCATTCGCACTCACCCATTGTCCTTCTTCTTTTAATAAGCTCTGATTACGACCATATAAACTTAAATACCCATCACCATGGTCGATAATTATTAATAGTCCAAATCCACGTAACCAGTCAGAAAATATAACACGCCCACTGGCAATGACGTTAACAGTAGTGCCAGCAGTTGTTGGCATTTCCCAGCCATCCCACTGTCGCCCAGTGGGTGTTTTAGTCCCAAATCGATTTGATGCACGTGATTTGATAGGCCAACGTAATTTGCCTTTTAATTGACTAAATTGGATGTCTTCTAAGCCTAAGTCTTGATTAGATAAACTTAATAACATTTTTTGAATTAATTGTTCCAATTGTTTTTTGTTTTTTGTGTGTATATCTATTTTTTGTTTTGAACTGGTTATTGTTTTATTAAGTTTAGAGACTTCTTTTTTTCGTAATTGCTGGTTGGCTAATAAAGATTGTTGTGTTTTGCTTAAACTTAATTGCTGTTGTTCGCTTGATTGGGTTTTTTCATCGATATCTGAAATTGTTTTTTCAAGTAATAATTGATTGTCAAAAAAACTCTGTAAAGCATCTCGTTGAGAAAGAGTAATAAATTCAACGTATTTTAATTTTCTGGAAAAGTTGGCTGGATTGGTTTCACTTAATAGTGTTTTTAACCAAGCTTGTTGGCCCTGTCTATATAGGTCTAAAAAGAGTACTTCCATTTGGTTTTTTAGAGCCGATTGATCGTTTATTAAATCTTGTTTTTTAAGCAGTAGTTTCTTTTTGCTTTTATCTAATTGCAAAAGTTTGTTTTTTATTGAAAGTATGTTTTTTTCATTTTTGCCAATACTTGATTCAATAGTGGCTAATTCATTGGTTTGTTTGTTGTGTTTGTTTTGTTGTTTTTTTAAATCTGATTTTAACTTGTTTATTTTACCGTTTAGCTGTTCGAGTTCGGCTTGTTTAAGTTGTTTTTCACTTTTTGCATGTAGTTGAACAGTAAACGTTGAGCACATCAAAATTAGAATAAAAAACAATTTTTGCATATTAATCTCAATTGTATTTGATCAAACAAAACCAAGTATTAAATTAATACTTGGTTTAATAAAGTCAGTCGCTTTTAACTGTTTATTTCAATAAAGAGGATCCAGTCATTTCTACCGGTGCTTTCTCATTCATTAATTCAAGCAGTGTAGGTGCAATATCACATAAGCTGCCGTTCTCAAGAGTTTTGCCCTGAGTATTACTTACATAAACTAAAGGCACATCAAAAGTTGTATGACTTGTAACGGGTTCACCAGTTTCAGGATTTAGCATTAACTCAACGTTACCATGGTCTGCAGTAATTAAACAATGTCCGTTTACTTTTAAAATGGCCTGTGTAACTTCTTTTAATGCAACATCTAATGCTTCAACAGCTTTAATGGCCGCTTCCATGTTTCCTGTGTGTCCAACCATATCACCATTTGCATAGTTACAAATTACTAAATCGTATTCACCTGATTCAATGGCTTCTACTAATTTCTCGGTCACAATAGGTGCGTTCATTTCTGGTTGTAAATCATAAGTGGCAACATTTGGAGACGGAATCAAAATACGATCTTCACCTTCGTATTCGTCTTCTCGGCCGCCTGAGAAAAAGAAAGTCACGTGTGCGTATTTTTCTGTTTCAGCAATTCTTAATTGTGTTTTACCTAGGTTTTGGACAAATTCACCTAATGTATTAACTAATGTTGCGGGTGGGTACGCACAGTTTGCAGGGATGTTGCCTGCAAATTCAGTTAACATTACAAAATCAGATAAAGTAGGGCGCACGGTAAGATCTAATGTATGTTCGAAGTCGTCTTGAACAAATGCACGTGTGATTTCACGGGCGCGATCTGGGCGAAAGTTCATGAAAATTACGCTGTCGCCATCTTCAATTGATACCGATTTTCCATCAATTTGAACACTAACAGCAGGAACAAACTCATCGAACTTGTCCTGTGCGTAACTAGCAGCTAATCCTTCAACAGCAGATTGACAAACAATATCCGCTTTAGATTGTGTGTATAAATCATAAGCTAATTGTACTCGTTCCCAGCGATTATCACGATCCATTGCGTAATAACGACCAATCAATGAAACGATTTGACCGCCACCGATTGTTTTCATACGTGATTCTAATAACTCGATAGAGCCTTTAGCTGATTTAGGTGCGGTATCACGACCATCTGTAATGGCATGTACGTATACTTTTTTAGCGCCTTTATTAACGGCAACTTCTACCATCGAAGCAATTTGATCTTCGTGGGAATGTACGCCACCAGGTGATAATAAACCAACAATGTGCACCGCTTTGTTTGCTGCAATGGCTTTATCAACTGCAGCAACTAATACTTTGTTGTTTTTAAATTGATCGTCAGAAATGTCTTTGTTGATACGGGTAAAGTTTTGGTAAACTGTACGCCCAGCACCTAAGTTCATATGGCCCACTTCAGAATTACCCATTTGCCCTTCAGGTAAACCCACTGCCATGCCTGATGTTTGTATCAAACTATGAGGGTATGTTTTCCATAAATCATCCCAAACTGGGTTGTTTGCGTTTTTAATTGCGTTTGAAGCTGAGGTCTCACTGTAACCAAAGCCATCTAAAATAATCAATGCAACGGTGTTTTTGCTCATGTTAAATACTCATATAAATGGATTTTTCGATATTTTACGCTGATTTGTTGATTGATTCGAGATGTTAATCGAAAAAAAATAGATTTTTGGATTAAAAGAAAGCAATTTTATTTTGGCTGTGTATAATTTTATTCTTTTAAATATAGGGTGACGACAATGAAAAAAATATTATTAGGTTTAGTTTGTCTTGCAACATTGGGTTCTGCACAGGCATCAGGAGTCTCTTTAGGTACCG
The DNA here is from genome assembly GCA_022968985.1 of Pseudomonadales bacterium. Classification (GTDB taxonomy): domain Bacteria; phylum Pseudomonadota; class Gammaproteobacteria; order Pseudomonadales; family Natronospirillaceae; genus Marinicellulosiphila. The sequence goes on from JALJPK010000033.1 coordinate 27,645, forward strand.
ATGCAATCAAGTTATTAGATCATGGACAGTTTAATATGACTGTTCAAAATGCGCTTAATGAAAAGTCAGCAATTGTGGTTGGTGTCAGTTTCGCAGGTTCAACTGATCTTGAAATTGCGTATAAAGCGTACACAACAGATATGTATGATTCTGTTTATTATCAAGTAGGTGCTGTGATAACTGGAGTAGGTGGTGATGCCAATACTGATTTTGGTGTTGCGGGTAAAATTGGTTATGAGCATAGTCCAGCGCTGCATTTTGTGTTTTATGGTAATGTGACGGGTACGTATATGTTCGAAAGTAATGATATTCGATATACACCTGAATTGGGTATTATGTTCACTTTATAATCTTATGTTTTTTAATTAAGAAGTTGTTATGAGTCAAGATAATAAAACACACTTTGGTTTTAAAAGTGTGAATGTAGAAGAAAAACAAGGCAAAGTAGCAGAGGTGTTTCACTCTGTTGCTGCCAAATATGACATTATGAACGATGTGATGAGTTTTGGTGTGCATCGTTTATGGAAACGTTTCACCATTGAGTTAAGTGGTGTGCGTGTCGGTCAAACAGTATTAGATATTGCTGGAGGTACAGGGGATTTAGCTTATAAATTCTCTAAAAAGGTCGGACCCACTGGTAAAGTGGTTTTAGCAGATATTAACGATTCGATGTTAAAAGTTGGCCGCGATAAATTAACCGATCGTGGTGTGATTAATAATATGGAGTTTGTGCAAGCCAATGCACAATATCTACCCTTTGAAGATAATACGTTTGATTTAATTACCATTGCGTTTGGTTTAAGAAATGTGACTGATAAAGATATGGCATTAGAATCCATGTTTCGTGTTTTAAAGCCCGGTGGACGTTTATTAGTATTAGAGTTTTCTAAAACTAATAACCCTGTATTATCCAAAATATATGACACGTATTCTTTTAGTATTCTACCTAAATTGGGACAGCTAATTGCCAATGACTCTGAGAGTTATAAGTATTTAGCTGAGTCAATACGTATGCATCCGGATCAAGAAACACTTAAGTCTATGATGCAAAATGCAGGGTTTGAGCGTTGTTCATATCATAATATGACAGGTGGAGTGGTGGCCTTACATAAAGGGTATAAGTGTTAATATGCAAAGTGCTTTAATTTCTCTTATTTTATTAAATCAAGTTGCAAAAGCGTTTGAATTTGCTGTCGCTCAGGCGCCTGAGTGTCATAAATCTTTAGATTTGTTATCGGGTAAAATTGTTGCAATTGAAATAAATGAAATCCCCCAAACAATTGTTGTGCAATTTTTGGGGTCTAATATTGAATTTATTGAAGCCGTGCCTAAAGAAAGTTTAGATGACTCTATTAAGATCGATGTTAGCATCAGCGCCGATTTAAAAAGTTTTTTAGAATTGGCTAAGGCTCAAGATAAACAACAAGTGATGATGACATCCAATTTTAATATAAGTGGAAATACACAAACATTAATGGCGTTACAAAATTTTATGGCGGTTTTCCATGTAGATTTTGAAGCGATGTTAGCCTCTATTATTGGGGATGAAAGTGCGGTCATTATGACTAAAACGACTAAGATCGCATCTGACTTTGCCTTAAAACAATATAAATCTATTAAAGCGACAGCGAGTAATTATATTCAAAATGAATCAGGTTTAACAGTTGCACCTTATGAGCTGGATCAATTTGCAACGGAGGTTCGTTTGGTGCAAATGCAAGTTGATAGAATACATGCGAAATTTCAAATGTGGCAAAAACAACAAGGAGGACATTAATGAAAGCTTTTTTTAGAATGCTTATCATCGTGCATGTTTTTGCTAAATATCGTTTAGATACGTTAATTCCAACAACATTACTACCAAAAAAACTTCGTCCACTTCTGTATTTAATGCCTTGGCGTTATATGATTCGAGCCAAAAAATCTCGAGCCGAACGTTTTCGCTTGGCGATGGAAGATTTAGGACCGGTTTTTATTAAGTTTGGTCAAATATTATCCACTCGGCGTGATTTATTACCCGATGATTTAGCGACCGAATTAGCTAAATTACAGGATCAAGTGCCTCCTTTTGATTCAAAATTGGCTGTAGCGATCGTTGAAAAAGCATTAGGTGAAAGTGTTGATCAAGCCTTTGCTCAATTTAGCATCGAGCCATTGGCCAGCGCTTCTATTGCACAGGTACATGAGGCAACACTTCATTCTGGTGAAGAGGTTGTCGTTAAGGTGATTCGACCTAATATTGAAAAAGTAATCAATAAAGACATGGCTGTGTTAAAAACACTGGCTACCTGGATTGATAAATTACCTGACGGCAAACGTTTACGCCCATTAGAGGTAGTGAATGATTATCGTCAAACTGTGTTTGATGAACTTGATTTAATGCGCGAGGCAGCAAATTGCGCCACATTAAGACGAAATTTCAAAGATTCAGACCTGCTGTATATCCCTGAAATATACTGGGATTATTGCCGAAAAAACGTCATGGTTATGGAGAAAATTGAAGGTGTTCCTGTTGCGGATATTAAGCAATTAAAAGCCCTTGGTATTGATATGCAACAATTAGCTGAGCGTGGTGTGGAGATCTTTTTCACCCAAGTGTTCAGAGATTCGTTTTTCCATGCGGATATGCATCCGGGGAATATTTTTGTGAGTCGAAAAGATCCTGCAAACCCACAATATATTGGTATTGATTTCGGAATTATCGGTTCGTTAGCGCCAGAAGATTTAAATTATTTAGCGCAAAATTTATATGCGTTCTTTAATAGAGATTATAGAAAGGTGGCACAGTTACATGTGGATTCAGGTTGGGTACCAAAAGATACAAAGGTACATGAATTCGAATCGGCAATTCGTACCGTATTAGAGCCTATATTTGAAAAACCCCTTGCTGAAATCTCGTTTGGACAGGTATTAATTCGATTATTTCAAACCGCTCGTCGATTTGATATGCAGGTTCAGCCTCAGTTAGTGTTGTTGCAAAAAACACTTGTAAACACAGAAGGTTTGGGGCGACAGTTGTATCCTGAGTTGGATTTATGGAAAACAGCCAAGCCATTTATCGCAAATTGGATTAAACAACAAGTGGGTCCTAAACGAATTTGGCAAGAGATGAAACAAAATGGACCTCAATGGCTTGAAAAAGCACCGTTGATTCCTGATATGTTATTTAAAGTGTTAGATAACCAAATTAAACACTCACCTGATGAAATGTTACAATCCATCGAGCAAATTAGCATTGAAAATCAAGCGAATATTCGTCGAAATAAACGAATTACAATGACAATTGGTTTAATTGTGTTGGGTGTACTGTTTCAGCAAAATATTATTTTAATTAATTCTGTGGATACTCAGTTGGTTGCAAATTTGAGTTTCTTAGGCGCTGGATTAATGTGGTTGGTTTCAATCTTTAAAAAATAAACTTAGTTACACGTTAATGAATGTTAATAAAAGTTAAAAGGGGTGATATGAGCGATATACTTAATCAACTTGGTCAAATTATCGATCAACGTAAACAAGCCGATGCAGACAGTTCATATGTTGCGTCATTACATAAAAAAGGCTTAAACAAAATATTAGAAAAAGTTGGGGAAGAAGCATTCGAGACAGTACTAGCTGCAAAAGATGCATTTAGCTCAGGTAATAAAAAAGAAGTAATATACGAAACTGCGGATTTATGGTTTCATTGTTTGGTGATGTTGTCACATTTGGATATCAAACCAGAAGAAATTCTAAATGAATTGGCACGTCGAGAAGGTGTGTCAGGTCATGCAGAAAAAGCATCGCGTACAAAATAATAAATAATAGGAGAATTTGTGACAGATTGTATTTTTTGTAAAATAATCAGTAAAACAATCCCAGCTGATATCGTATTTGAAAACGATAATATGCTGGCTTTTAAAGATATTCATCCCCAATATCCTGTGCATTTATTGCTGATCCCCAAAATTCATATCAAAAGTTTGGAAGAAGTCAGCGCTCAAAATGCGAACTTGATCCAAGAAATGTTATTAACTTTACCAAAAATTGCAAAAGAAAATGGTTTACTGGAAGGTTTTCGTACAGTATTAAATACTGGAGCGGGTGGTGGTCAAGAAGTTGATCATATACATTTTCATTTAATCGGCGATGTTCGCCACAAAATTAAGTAATAAGCGAGGAAGTTATGGGTAGTATTGGACCAATTCAATTAGGCATAGTTTTATTATTAGTAGTTTTAGTTTTTGGTACATCTAAATTAAAAAACATAGGTAAAGACTTTGGTGGCGCATTAAAAGGCTTTAAAAAAGCAATGAAAGAAGATGATACTGATTCGAAAGAAACCGTTAAATCTGAAGAGCCAGCAAATATCGAGCAAAAGAAAGACGCTGAATTTGCTGAAACAGCAGAAAAATCTAATGATGAAACTAAATCTTAATTGTTTCTTTTATTTAATAATATAGAGCCAAATTATGTTTAATATGAGCTTTATTGAGATGTTTGTGGTCTTTACGATTGCTTTGGTCGTATTGGGCCCCGATAGATTGCCTGTGGCTGCGCGTGAGCTAGGTAAAAATATTGGTAAAGTAAAACGTTTCTTTAATAATATGCAGCGTCAAATAGATCAAGAGATTCGTCTTGAAGAGCTTAATCGTAAAGTGATGGCTCAGTTAGATGAAACTCAAAAATTTATTGATGAGCAAAAAGCCAAAATTGCAGAAACAGAAGCAATAGAGCATGAGGCTGAAACAGTAGTTTTAGAGAAACCTGATCCTCAGCCTAAAAATAATGACCAGGTGAATTCATGAGTGGACAAAATTCTGAAGAAGAAGTGATCATAGAAGATGCCAATTTTACTGAAGAAACGACAGTTGAACCTGAAAATATGAGTATTTTTGATCACCTTAAAGAATTAAGAGATCGATTAGTTAAGTGTTTAATTGTGCTGGGTATCATATGCATTGGCACATTCATTATGCATGAGTTTTTGTTTGAAATAGTGACGGCTGATTTAAGACTTGCGTTGGCCGAAAATGGTAACGGCGCCATTCAGCAAACGGGTTTATTTGATGGTATATATGTGCCTTTTAAATTAGCTTTATATTTTGCAGTTTTAATTGCGTTCCCATTTATTTTGCACCAAGTTTGGGGGTTTATAGCGCCTGCTTTGTATAATAAAGAGCGTAATTTTGCATTGCCGTTATTTGTTTCAAGTGTGGTTTTGTTCTATTCAGGTGTCGCGTTTACTAAGCTTGTGATCATGCCTATAATTTATGGGTTTGTTGCGAACAAAGTATTAGTGGATACAGTTAATAACTTTGAAATTCGTAATTTAATCGACGTCACTATCAAAATGTATTTAGTATTTGGTATAGCCTTTGAAATACCTGTAGCGATTGTTTTGTTGGTTAAAGCCGGCCTAGTCAAGGTTGAAGCTTTAAAAGCCAAACGACGTTATATAGTAATTGGTTGTTTTGTGGTTGCAATGTTATTAACACCACCCGATATGATTTCTCAAACTATCTTAGCGATTCCAATGATTTTATTGTTTGAATTAGGTTTGTTGGTTGCATCTAGAATTGAGCCTAAAAAAGACGAAGATGAAGATGAAGATGATGAAAAAACAGAAGAGCAAGAAAATTCAATCGAAAAATAATAATACTTAGTGATTAAACATGATTTAGAAATGGTCTGATTTTATCAGGCCATTTTAGTTTTAAGCTCACTAATGCCCCATAGTTTTGAAAGGACTTTAAATACCTTAAACAAAGACTAGTTAGGTATGTTTTACTTTTCTAAATTTTCAGTTACTTCTTGATTTCTGTATGAATTAGCAAGAAAACCCCTAGAGCCTCGTATTCATTGAGAATTTTATAGGACACTAGTGTTTTAAGGATGAAAAAATAGAAATATCTTTCAAATAAAAACCAATAAGAGACTAAACTTATTACATAATTCTACATATGAGAATAGGTATGTTTTGGTTACTTACAGTAATAATATTGTTGATGTTATGGATGTTCGGACCTAGAGCCCGATTAAAGGATAATAACGAGGTTTTTTCAAAACGATTATTAGATGGTCCTTTCTCTGATTTGCATAAACTCACTCCTAAACAAGCTCAGAATTATTTAAAAAAACAAGAATCAAAATTTTCTGACTTAGTTGACGCCACTCAATCAGAAATTCAATGGTTTGACGGCGCAGTAAAACAAAAAACGGTTGTGGTGTTTATTCATGGTTTTTCCGCTACGATTCAAGAGATTTCACCTGTTCCGCAAAATATAGCAATAGAACTAAATGCCAATTTATTATCACCAAGGTTACACGGTCATGGCCGACATTCTAAATTTATGCGTGAAAGCACCGCTGAAGACTGGTTAATACAAATGTGGGAGACCATTAATATAGCGGCATGTTTAGGTGATAAAATTGTATTAATTGGTAACTCAACCGGTGCTACGTTAATCACTTGGTTAATGCAGCAAAAAAAATTAATTAAAACATTACCATGTAAAATTTCTTCATTGGTGTATGTTTCACCTAATTTCGGTTTAAAACATAAAGCTGTCGGATTATTAACCTTGCCTTGGGCAAAATATTGGATGAGTTGGTTTGGTCCGTCACATCATATTATTGAACCCAGAAACGCCTTACATGCTAAATTTTGGACTGCACGATACTCCATTAAATCCGTTTATCCATTACAGGTTTTAATTGATTGGGTGATGAATTCAGATTTAAAACTCATCACCACACCCACATTATTTATTTATAACGAATTTGATCCAGTAGTCAACACGCTCGCGATCAATAAAACATTTAAACGTTTTGGTAGTCTTCATAAAAAGGAGGATGTTTGGCGGATTCGTCAGGAGGACAAGTCTAGGCATGTTATTGCTGGAGATATCGTTGCAAAAGAAAATAATTCTATTTTGACTCAAAATATTCTCGATTTCATAAAACCAATTTTAAACATACATGGCGATGAGCTAATCAAACAAAAAAAGACGCTCCTTAAAAATGAATCATTAATAAGAGATATCGATAAAAATTATGATGTTTTAGTTTTGGGAGGTGGGATAAATGGTTTAGCTAGTGCATGGGAATTGGCTCAAAATGGACACAAAGTATTACTGATTGAAAAAGAGGACTTAGCAGGGAAAACGTCTTCCAATTCCAGTAAATTAATTCATGGAGGTCTTCGATATTTGGAACAAAAAGAATTTAAAATGGTGCGAAATGCACTGATCGAACGCGAACGGTTGATGGTATTAGCGCCATATTTAGTCAGGCCGTTATCTTTTTTAATCCCTAAAACAAAAGTGACAACGTTTTTTTTGTTTAGAATAGGTTTGTGGATCTATGATCATTTATATTTTAAGCGAACGATTAAATCATCTAAAAAAATAAAATTAACTAAGTGGCACGGGTTTCTAAATAAATACAAATTAGCGATGCGATATTATGACTGCCAATGTGATGATGCCCGATTAGTGATTGAACTAGCCAAGTCATGTCGCAAAATGGGTGTTGATATTAGACCAAAAATGGATATGTTAAACGTTACAGCGATTGAATCAAATTATCAGCCGCAATGGTTTTTTGAAATTCAGGATAGTTTGACTCAAAACAGCTATAAAACCTATTCAGATGTGGTAATTAATGCCTGTGGGCCTTGGGCAAATAAAGTACACGATCAGTTTTTTAAAGAAATTTACCCCCTAAAAAATCAATCTTTACGCTTAATAAGAGGCTCACATCTTTTGGTTAAAAAAATATCAAGAGATGCTTTTTTATTACCCAATGAAGAGGATGGTCGAATTATTTTTGTATTACCTTATGAGCAGTTTTCAATAATTGGCACCACAGAAGTTGAACAAACTTTAAATCAGCCTATTTTAATAAGCCCTGAAGAGCAGTCTTATTTATTAACAGCAGTGAATAAATTTTTAAATGTGTCGATTACAGAGTCTGATATATTAGGTAGCTATTCTGGAATTAGGCCGCTAGTTGAAGACGAATCTAGTTCAGATAAAACATTGTCTCGGGAGTTTAAAGTGAGTGTTAATAAGGATGAGGGCAATATAAAACCTATTTTAGTGAATTTATTAGGTGGAAAAATTACAACTTTTCGTTTATTAGGTAAAGAGGTTGGTAAATTGTTAGGCCCATTGCTGGATGAAAAAACACCGATCGAAGTCAAAAGCTTAAATGGATCAAGTTTAAGTGTTGTGATACTTGAAAAAAGATTGCATTTTGCTGCACCATATTTGCCAAAAGATGGGGTAGCACGATTAATCAGAGCGTATGGCAAAGAGTGTTTGGCTTGGTTTTATGGCAGTGATGAGGCGCAGTTAGGATTAAAGTTTGCAGCGAGTGTATATCAGGTTGAAGTGGATTATTTGCTCACACAGGAATGGGTTTATAACGTTGAAGATTTAATGCTTAGACGCAGTAAATTTGACTGGAGTTTTTCGCAAGCGCAAAAAACGAGATTAGAGCAGTATGTTCAATCTCGATTAAAAGTTTATAGCGACTTAAGCCAAAGCAGGGTCAATTTGCTCGGAAGTACAATCCATGCTGACTTGAGTATTGTTAAATTGTGAGATGGCCAAATCGATCAGGCGAGTCATTAGATCGCTGGATGTTAAGCCTGCATGGTTCCATAATTGTGGGTACATTGAAATATTAGTGAAACCCGGTAGCGTATTAACTTCATTAACAATCACTTGATTATCTGCAGTTAAAAACACATCAACACGTGCCAGCCCCGATAATTGGCAAGCTTGATATGTTTTTTTGGCAATTGAGCTAATATTTTTTTGTAATTCATCCGTTAAAATCGCAGGTATTTGAGTTTGATTTTCTTGACCTTCGTATTTTGATGCATAAGAATAAAAATCAGATTGAGTTAATACCTCTCCAATACTGGATGTTTGGATATCATGATTTCCTAATACAGCAATTTCTAATTCACGCCCTGTAATTTGTTGTTCTATCAATATTTTTTGATCATATTGAAAAGCTATATCAATGGCGTTTTGTAAATCATCTATTTTATTTACTTTAGAAACACCGACTGAAGAGCCCATATTACAAGGTTTGACGTAAAGTGGTAAACCTAAATGTCCTACATCAGAAAGCTTAAACTGCTCTAACAGATGTTTGTGTAACGTAATAGACGGACTCACTTGGATATCATTTTGGCGTAAAATGGTTTTGAAGACATCTTTGTCCATACCAATACTTGAGCCTAAAATACCAGGGCCAACACAGGGTAGATGACAGAATTTTGCTAAACCTTGAATAGCGCCATCTTCACCAAATGGACCATGTAAAATTGGGAATAACACATCAATTTTGCATTGTTTATTGGAGGTTAAATTTAATAATGCCGAATGTTTACCTAATGCTAATAATGCAACTTGATCAAAATGATCGGCGATTGTGGTGTTTCTAGCGCAATCAGCTAATTGCTCAATAGTGGGTATTTCAAACCATTGCCCTTGTTTATTAATTGCAATAATTATCAGTGAAAATAGGGTAGAATCTAATGCTTGAGCGATATTTAAAGCGGATCTAAGTGATACTTCATGTTCAGCACTTGGGCCACCACATATAATCGCAACAGTTTTAATAGTCATAATGTTAATATTGTAAATTTAAAATAACTATTGTACTTGCCTGAATGGGCATGACAACTAACAAATTATAGGGTCAATAAAATATTATGCAAAAATCAGCTTTAATCTTGTTAATTTTATTATCTATATCATTGAATTTAATGGCGAAAATGGCCGGCCCAATTGACTCAGCACCAGTGAGTGATGACTTAATACAAGCACCATTATTTTGTGAATACGTAATAACTAACGAATGGGACAAGGGGTTTACAGGAGTCGTGCAAATTTCGAATTTAAGCGATAAGGAAGTAGATGGATGGAGTATACAGTGGGTTTTGAGCAAAAATAATTTAAGCAACACATGGAATGCCGATATCGAGATCCTTGAACTTGAATTGGGTGCCAAACAATTTAGAGCAACAAATTTACCTTGGAATCAAATAATTAAAGTCGATCAGACAATTGAGTTTGGTTTTCAAGGTGATAAATTAGGAGCTCAGATTGAATCTGTTGTTCTTGTTGGTGAAAAATGCAGAGTGTTAAACCTAGAAAAATAAATTAATTGATTAGTTACAAAAGAGCTCGTAAATTATGAAAATGTACAAGATCGGTTACTTTTTGGGTTGTATTT
>JALJPK010000034.1 GCA_022968985.1 Pseudomonadales bacterium
CTTTGTAGTTGTTAATTGCTGGTTTTTTTTGAGCTGTTGTTAAAGTTTTGAAAAACAGAAAATGTAATCATGGGGTTTTCCAAGATTATGTCGATCGAATTTGTTGTAGAAATTGTTGCTGGAGTTGTTGTAGGGAATTGTTGAAGGAATTTTCTCGAAACTTATTTTAAGTAGCATTGTTGTGGGTTTAAAGTAAAGCGATATGTAATACATTTAAGGAATGACCAAAAAAGACATCCACTTGTTGATCACTTCAGCTATTTTTTTAGGGGGGTGGAGTAATTCTGAGGACCCTGACTTCTTTATGAGGGGTTTATCAGGTTACTAGACTTAACCCCACTGCTGCTTACTTTTATCTATGGGTAAATATTGAGCGTTGATATAAGTGTTCAGGGATCTTATGGGCAATAGTGGCATGCAGTGCAGGTAACTTCGACCAATGCACCCCTTGGCGATGGTGATGAGCGGTGTGATAACCCAAGTTTCCCGTTAAAAAATTAAATACACGACTAAGGTTATTAAAAGATGCTTCAAATTCATTTTGTGTATCAAGGCCATTATGATGATCGTAAGTCACGTATGCGGTGAAAAGCAGGCTGGTCAACATCGGCAAGGCAAAAAGAAAAATTCCGGCAACCGGATTAAACCCTATCAATATAGCAACAATCAAAAATGTAGGACCTATATAGGTAACAAAAGGTTTTAATTGTTTTGGATAACGTTTTCCAACCGCGTATCCACGAGGATACGCTGTTAAAGCCACTTTGAAGGTATATTCAATCACCCCCATTGTAGTGCCATCTTTTCGCTGCCAGCGGCTCTCATCGATTTTTTGATCGAGAAAATTCAAATGGTGACCCAAAACATGGTGCAAGCGCCACAGATTAGTAGTCACCCCCGTATGCAGGGCATAAAAAAACTCTAAACCACGATTAAGTGTATTCTGACGAAATGTAAAAAGGTGCTGATGATGGTGGTTCCATGAACAAATTACACCCTTAGGTATAATCATTAATAGATAATAACCAAATAATAATACACTACTATTGATGGTAAAATACAAGGCGAAATCCACTAGGGTCAGCATTAAGATGATAAAAACTGGCCAACGATCCTCTTTGTACTTAAAAAAACGAGTTACTTTTACTGCTTGAAGACGTTTCTGCATTTGATTCCAATCTGACGAATAAACATGGATGGATTATGGGGCGGCATTTTACTCTTATTAAGTTAATAAACAAACTGATATAGCTGTAATTTCATTGATTGTATTAGAAAAAATGATAACAAATCGAAATTATGCTGCCTTTTAACGAGTTATGGCGGTTTTAGTTTAAATGTATAATTTTGTAAGTACTGCTAATTAAAGACATTGGTTATTAAACAACCCGACAACCTGCTACATAAATAGGTTTTACAGTATGATTCTGATTGGATTTAGGCGTGGTTTATCGTCAAGTTACTTCATTTTTATTGGTTTTAGCACTCTTCGGACTAAACCTTACAATGACAGCTGATTTTTAAACCAGAGCGAAGAGATGACTTAATCGAAAAAACAAACTTTTAAATCCCGTTAACATTTGAAATACTGGTTTATTCTGTCTATTTAGCTAAATCATAAATCAGTCATTATTTATTAACTATATAAAACCGTAAAAACGAAAAAAATGATCAATTATCAATCAGCATTCTAATGAGTAAAATCCTTTTCATTTAACTCATCAGCACAACTCATATCCCAATTCGGAAATTCAGTAATTTTTTTATGACAAATTAACTCAGATTTTTTATTAAAAAAATCTAAATAGAAATAATGTTTATTGTGATCTTCAAAATAATTTTGATCTGAGGTCCAATAACCACTTACAGATTCTGCAAATCGTATTTTCGCAGTCCCATTTTTATAATAAAAGTAACTCTGTTGTAATTGATAACCCAGATCAGCAGGAACGGCTAAGCCTAAAGGGTAACCAAAAGCCAAATTCATATAATTTAATCGCTCTTTTATAGAACCACTTTCAAAAAACAGCTCAGTCATTGAATGGCCATTACAATCAGAGGAATACCTATTTAACAAAATACCATCTGGACTCAATTTCTCTCTAACACTGGGCTGACATTTTGTTTGATAATAAGGGTCTTCCATTAAAATACGTTTAAGTTCATGATTCACATCAACAAACATTTCAAGTTTAATTTCGTTAGAAATTGACAATAACGAACAAGAAACTAACAACACACTTATTAATACGTTATACATTTTCATTTTCATTTTCATTTTTTCACCTAATTACACTTAGTTTAATTAACCAACAATTTTTATTAGCGGAAGTTATTTCCTAGTTTTTGTATTGTTTATTGTATTAATCGTAATGATTAGGGATTTGGGTGATTTTTTTTCAATAATACTTAATCGATTTTAGTCCTTGTTTATTTAAAGTTGAGTTTCAAGGGTTTTGATCTTTTTTGAAATGAGGCATAAAAAAAGGCCGGTACCTAAGTACCAGCCTAAATCGAATAACAAAACAATTTTTTAAGCCGGTTTACACAAGGGTAATTGGCTTATTCTGTGTATCATACTAGTTAATTGATTTAATCAATTAAATCAACTGTTCGTAACTGTCTAGTCAAGATTCTAGACCAGACCCATTTTTTCTAAATTAATTGATATTGCTCTTTCAGTTGTTCAATTTTTTTATTGGCATTAACAATATCTATGTCATCCATTTTTATTAGTAAAAACTCCATAATATCGGAACCATCATAACCTTTTTGTTGAGCCAGTATTAACCAGGCATAGGTATTGATTAAATTAGATTTTACAGTTCTATCTTTATTAAAATATAGGATTGCTAAATTAAAACGGGCGTTATTTGAACCTTGTTTAATGGCTTCTAAATACCAAAAATCGGCCAACTCAATATCTTGTGTATCATATTTTCCAGTCGCATATATATCTGCAATTTTTAACTGTGCCTTTAAATACCCTTTATTAGCCGACTGTCTATACCACTTAATACTTAACTGAACATCTTGTTTAGTGATAGTGCCATTTTCATAGACCAAACCTAATTTGTATTGTGCATATTTATGACCGTTGTTGGCTGATTCGCTGTACCACTTTAAGCTTAGTTGATTGTCTTGTTTTATAATACTGCCTTTTTCATATACTAATCCTAATCTATACTGTGCATTTGTATTTCCGTTGTTTGCCGATTTGTTATACCATTTTAAGCTTAGTTGATTGTCTTGTTTAACAATACTGCCTTTTTCATAGGCCAAACCTAATTTATACTGTGCGTTTATATTTCCATCATTTGCAGATTTGTTATACCACTTTAAACTTAGTTGGTTGTCTTGTTTAACAATATTGCCTTTTTCATAAGCCAAACCTAATTTATACTGTGCATCTGCATCTCCATTGTTTGCAGACTCCGTATACCATTTTAAGCTTAATTGGTTATCTTGTTTAATGATATCGCCTTTTTCATAGGCCAAACCTAATTTATACTGTGCATCTGTATTAGCATTGTTTGCTGCTTGTGTGAACCACTCAAAACTTTTCTGATGATCTTGTTTAATAATAAGGCCTTTTTTATAAGCTAAGCCTAAATTATACTGAGCCATATTATGTCCATTGTTTGCAGATTTAATATACCATTCCATGGCCAATGCATTATTCTGCTCAACCCCACTGCCGATTTCGTAAGCAAGAGCTAAATTGTTTTGTGCGTTTGTATTACCATTATTTGCTGATTTGTTATACCACTTGATACTTAACTGTTCGTCTTGTTTAACCATACGGCCATCGCCATATAATAAACCTAATTTATATTGGGCACTTGAATTATCATTGATTGCTGATTTGTTATACCACTTTAAACTTAACTGGTTGTCTTGTTTAACAATACTACCTTTTTCATAGGCCAAACCCAATCTATACTGTGCATCTGTATTTCCATTAATTGCTGATTTGCTGTACCACTTAAAGCTGAGCTGATTGTCTTGTTTAATAATATCGCCATTTTCATAGAGCAACCCTAATTTATACTGTGCAAAAGTATTTCCATTGTTTGCCGATAGAATATACCAATCAAAAGCGACTTGATCGTTCTTCTCGACTCCCCTGCCAAATTCGAAAGCCTGGGCCAAACTGTGTTGTGCATTCTTATTAGCATTATTTGCAGATACTGAAAACCACTCAAAACTTTTCTTATAATCTTGTGTAATAATACTGCCATTTTGATACGCTAAACCTAAATTATACTGGGCTAAATTATTTCCATTGTAAGCAGATCGAATATACCAATCAAAAGCAGTTTGATTATTCTGTTCAACTCCCTTACCATTTTCGTAAGCATAGGCTAAATTATTTTGTGCAAGTGGGTACTCTTGTAAAGCGGAAGCCTTTAACCAAAAAATCGCTTTTATGTTATCTTTTTTTATGAATTCACCACTAAAATAATTGATGGATAAATTATATTGCGCGGCAGCATAACCCTGTTTAGCGGATTTTTTATACCAATACACGGCTTTTTTTCCATCAACATCCACTGATCGCCCAAAAGCATAAAATAAGGCCACGCTATATTCTGATTTTGCTAAACCAGTATTGGCGGATTGTAAAAACAACTCAAATGCACGATCTATATTTTTTGGGACACCAATACCATGTTCATTAAAATAACCCAAGCGATGTATAGCGCCTATATTATTTTGTTTGGCGGATTTTTGCATCCACTTGGCAGCAAGTTTATAATTTAGCGGGACATATTCGCCACGAAAAAATAAAGTGCCAAGATAAAACTGAGCATCCTTATCGCCAGAATTGGCCTCCAGCTTTATTTCAGATAACTGCAATTGACTTAATTCATCCTGTTTTGAAAAAACGTTCAAGGATAATAAACACAGCATACTAACAATTATTATTTTCATTTAATCACCTACGAGAGTATTAATTAATGTAACTATATTTTTTAATTATCTATATTTACCTTTAAACAAGCAAGGGGGTTACGTTATTTCAAAAAACGTACATTTGGGGCGTGAATTGGGCTCGAAAATTGGGGTGGGTAAATTGGACTTATAAACAGGAATAACATCTAGAATCTTGAATAATTATTTGTCAAGATTTTACATACAACAGCGTGATAATTACGACACCTTTATAATTACAATTTTAGGATAGGCAAAAAAACAATATTAAATATTGGTTATAACGTTAATACTGAGATTAATGAATTAAACAAAATTTTCTGAGACTGTCTAGTCATTTTTTTGAACAGACCCATTATTTACTTTGACATACAATAAAAGTAAAACAAATTAAAAACAAAAAACCATTTATTTAAGGCATTAAAAAAAGGCTACTACCGTAGTAGCAGCCTTAATCGAATAACAAAACAATTTTTTAAGCTAATTAACATTCGGGTTACTGGCTTATTCTGAGTGTCCGGTTAATCATTGACTAGCCACATTTATTTATTGGGTTTAAGTATAAAGGTTTGCTTAAAGTCGTTTTCCAACAATTTATCCCCTATTGACTGCTCTATTGATTGCTCTCTTGGTACTGCCCTACTTGATATTGCCCCTCTTGCTAGTTTTGTTTTTTGTGACCATTGTTGTATCGGAGACTCCAACAAATAAAATGAAAGACTCGCAACAATATAACTACCTAAAAATACCCAAAAACCCAACCACATTAATGTAGACATGTTATCACCCTCAAAAACACTGTATTGAGGGAAATAATATTTAATTATTAATTCTAAAACCAAGGTATGCCACAAATATAAACCAAATGATATTTTAGCGGTGAAATTAAAAAACTTATTATCGATGAATTTCCCAAGTTTTAGACTAAAAGGTAAACTCAATAACAGCACGGCAACCACAGCTGGGATTATTGGCCATAAATATGGAATATTAAAAAAGACATCTTGTGATCCAAAAATAAACGGGCGATCTAATATAACTACATACAGATTCATCAACAATATAGGCACGATAGTTAAACTTAATGTAATTACGATTAGCCAATCAAATTTAATATGCTTTTTTTGATCATGTTTTTTCAAATAAGCAATGATACCTCCTGCAAAAATACCAAATAGAAAAATTGAAAATAAACTAATTGGATTGTATTTTGGCACCCATCTTAGAGCCAAGTTTACAAATTCATCATTCCAAGCCACACCGTTATTTAAAACAGGGAAAAACTTCACTATTAAAACATGGGTTAAAACAACCATTGATAATACTAACAGCATAAAATAAAAAGCCGATGTGTATTGTCGGTCTTTGATAAACCGGAACATAAATAACATAACCAACAATAATAATAGATAAGATATCACTTCAAATCCAATTGACCACAACGGGCCATTTATATGGGTAGGAAATAATGTTAAATAATGCATTGAGTTAGTAAATGTTATTCCTGATATAAATCTGATCACAGTATTAACATCTAAATCACGGTTAAAAAAGTAGATTGAAATCAAAAGACTGACAATCATACAAAGATAATAAGCAGGGGCGATTCTGAAAAATCGTCTTTTACAATATTGTTTAATACTGGGTAACACCTCATTATTAAAGTATTTATCCCAAAATGGTACCGACAATAACGCACCACTTAATACAAAAAATAGACTCACACCTAAATCACCCATTATTCCCAGATTATTAATAAATGATGAAACACCGTTAATTTCAGCCGGATTCATTCTTAAAAACAAATGATGTAACATTACCATTAATATCGCGATGGCTCTTATGCCGTTAAAACCCTGTAATAAATTCATATAAACTCCTAAGAATGTTTGATGCCTGATTTAATAAATTGCACGATATAATAAGAACAGATAATTAAAAATAAAAGTGGTATCAACGTAAAAATAATCATAGCGACTTCGCTCACATTCTCAGATCTAAATTGATGAGCGGCAGGTCTGAGTTCTTCAATACCAATTGTCACCACACTTAATTCATAGGCATTCCAAATTGTTGAAAATTGGATAATGGCTATAAATGCAATAGCGGGTTTTAATACGGGTAAAAATATTTTGTAAAAAATTAGCCATTCACTCGCACCTTCTACTCTTGCAGCATCTAGAATCTCAGCATTTAGAATACTATTTAAATAATAATACATAATCAAAATACCTAAAGACGGAACAATAAAAGGTAACCATAACCCCCAGTCAGATCCACTTAATCCCGTTTGATGTAAGGTAATGATAAAAGGCATTAATTTTACTGTTTCAGGTATCAGTAAAATAAAAATAACAAACATTATAACTAGTGTTTTAAACTTAAATTGATAAATAGCTAAACCGTAGGCTACTAACGTACAGAAAATACAACTAAATACAGTCCCTAACATTGATATTTTCAAACTAATAAATAAATTATTTAATATCTTAGGTGAATAGTTAATTTGTGTCGTTAAAAAATTCCAATTATTAAAGGATATAATCCCAAATATAGGTATTAAAGGTTTTATAAATAAATAACAAATAAATATAAGAAAAACCGAAAAATACATATTTATTAACAGTTTTTGGCTTGAAAAATTCATTTTTGTATTCCTTTTATTTTTTTAATTAATAATTTTGTTAAAACTGCAATAAGAACACTGATAATAATTAACAAGAAAAAAACCCAAGTGATTGCAGCTTGAACCGTTTCCTTATTTGTTTCTAATAAACTTGAAAATGTAAATAAGTACTGATTAGTTGTTCCACCAAGAAACAATGTTGACCTAAAGAAATCCTGCGAGCTTGAAGTTTGAAATAAAAATATAACGGATAAAATAATCATTGAAAACAATAAGTGCTTAATTAAAGGTAACTCAATCTTAAAAAATATTTCAGTTTCATTTGCACCTTCAATAAGTGCAGCCTCTTTAATTTCATTGTTAATGTTTTTAAGGCCCATAAAATACAATAATGCAAAAAAACCTGAATATTTATAAATCATCGTTAAAATAACGATTGCATACACTAAATATTTATTTACTTTAAAATTAAAAAAACCCTCGATATACGGTTGGATGAAAATCCTTGATATGGTATCGGCTTCAACCATAAATGGCATTAAAATCAATACTACAAATACACTTTGCATAATAGGGAAACTCAAAGTAATCGATTTTGCAATAAACAAAGATACAACATGAATACAAGTTGCTGAAATAGTGATAAAAATAACAATACTTGAAATACTTCTTACTAAAATTGGATCATTGAACACTGACTTATAATTAGCCCACCCCACATATGGCATTTCACTTGGATCAAATAGACCACCAAATTCCCAATGGTGAAACGAAGTAAATAAACTAATGCCAAATGGATAAATATTAAACAATATAAATATCAATATAAAAGGCATAATAAATAAATAAGGCGAGTATTTATATTGTAACTTTTTATTAGAATACTGCATTTCAAAGATCCTTTAAGCAATTATAACCAACAAAATTAATATCTAAATTTTCAGTTTTACTTTTACCTTTATTTTTGTAGCTTAATCCATAACCCACCTCAAATACTGCAGGACTGACGAAGTTATTAGATGGATCAAACTGACAGGCATGTGATGGCCAAATAAAAGGTAATTTAGCTGAAAAATCGATATTGTTTTTTGCAAACAATAAATCAGCAATACCACTCAATTGCGATCCAGATCGCCAAGACACAACAAATGCATCGGCAGTATCCATTATGACCGGCATGTGATTTGGGCGATCAGCAAAATAAACCACCACAACATCGATATCAAAATCTTTAATCGTATCAAATAATTGATATTGATAAAATTGAGTCAAAGTGGCAGTTGAAAAATTAAGGCCACTTACATCAGAGATATATTGTTCATAATTCTCTGGAGGAATCCAGCCAATGCCCGCGGTTCTTCGTTCTACAAAATCTTCACTCACAACAATTACAATTTTATCAAACCCTTGAATATAAGTTTTAAGTTTGATATTAAATTCTTTAAGTGCAGATTGGATGTCTAATTTATTACTTGATTTTAATGTGACAACAATAGGCGAATTTAACAATCTACGATTAATTTTTGATGTACCTTTATCATAAAATTCGGCCATACTATCCATTACTAATGTTGCCGTTAAATGCAAAGGATCAACCCAAGTGATGTTATCACTTAAAACATTCATACTTTGTTTGAAATTGGTTCCTTTTGTTTTGTAAGGGGCGTAACTTCCATATTGATACAGTAAATTATCACTGCCTACTCCTGTAAGTAATATTGACTCATTTTTGTTTAATGGTAAAATTTGTTGATTATTTTTTAACAGTACGGATGATTTTTGGGAAATGTCTGAGCTCAACTGTATTAATTCTTTTTTTGTTTTAGCATCAATTATTCCAACATTTAATCTTAAAGACGGCTGCGGTTTTTCAAATAATCCATTTCTTATTTTTACTCTTAATATTCTTGTAACTGCATCATCTATACGTGATATTGAAATCTTACCGCTGACAATGGATTGTTCAATATTATTGAACAATCTTTCTAATACGTTAAGTTGACCAGCTGAACCTCGATACCCTCCAATAATACTAAAACTTGGATCAATATTGATTAAATCAACCCCTGCATTTATGATTTCAGCACAATTACCTATCCAACAGCCTTTAATCGTGTCGGCTTGATTGAGATAACTCATCACTACACCATCAAACTGCATAGTGTGTTTTAAACGATCGGTAATAATTTTTTTGTTGAGATTTATATCAATACCATTTATTTTTGAGTTGGATAATTCGATGATATCCACCCCCTCTTGGATTGCTTTAAGATGAGGATAAACATATAAGTTTAATAACGTTTCTTGGTTAATTGATTTATTAATTGCATTAGCATAATCAGGATGAATAAAACCCGATAACGATGTTACCACCGCTTCGTTATTAAATTTTGTTTTTAAACCGTAATAGAATGATGAATTAATGTTTGCCGCAATTAATGGGTTTTGCGAATAACTAAACTGTATTTGTCTAGAGCGCAAATCTCGAACAACTGAAGAATTCCCAGTTACCACCCAATCGGCACCTACATTTAATATTTGTTGTGCAACCGCGCCCCCCATTTTTTCAACAATTAAAGCATCTTGTATCGCACCCACCCCATTATTATGCGAAAAAGCGACACCATTATTATGTAGACTATTTCCGTGAACGGCTTTAATAGCAATTAATGGGGGGATAAAAATATGATTTTGTTTTTGGGCGACCTCTTTTGAATATAAATAGAATTGATCATGCACTTTAAGCCAGTGTTTTATTTTTGTTGAAATGGAAGAGATTTGAACGCTATTTGAAGTAATCACCGCGCCAATTTGATATTGTGCAAATTCAGCACTATTAAAACTACTTGGCAACATAATCATTTGACCAATTTTTTGCCTTAGACTTAATTGATCTAAAATTTCTTTTATTCTTGATTCAACCTTTGTATCACTATCAATATTTAGAACAGGCCATTTATTGAGATAGTTTTCCTGCATAATATGTTTAATTTCGTCACTAGGTAACGACAAATCATTTTGGTAAAACCAATTTGAACTATTTAATAACAAAGCAATAATAAAAAACACAAAACTTACCAATAAAATGATAGTTTTTTGTTTAAACTGAATTATCTTTGCAAATATTTTTATTAATATCGCCATTTAGATTCCCTTTTCACTTATTATTATTGTATTTGACAGTATTAACTCTGATTTACTAATTTTTGTTGATTTTTTAAATTATATTATTCTTAAGATATTCACTGATTTTACCAGCCCAAACCAATAAAGATCGGCAATTCTATATACAATAAATAAAATAACTAATTAATAATTGAATGTCGTTCAGTTTAGAGACAGGTTCAAAATTTAAGATCGTTGGCTATGCTGACTGTGTTAATACCCTCCACTGCATGTGCCATGCGAATATAGCTGTCTTACATATTTGAGAATAGAGAATAACTAGTTCGAATACAGAGTAGAAAGTGGATAGAGCCCCATAAGAAATTCCCGTTTAAACGGCGTAATAACATTCTTTATTGTTTTTAGTGGATCTACGTCACTACTTGTGGAATTTCAGTATTACACCAACGATATTCACTTCCGTTTTTCGCAATTTATTCGGCAAGTAGAAGATCATTTTGTTTTGTTATTTGATATCCAAGCTCCATAAGAACCTAACATTGACACACACATAAAAGCTGATAACAGGGAATTTACAGGATTTAAGTGTTAAGAAAAATCTACTAAGGCCTATTGTATGTATCAAACTAGTCGTGCTTTTCTAAGAATCTGTAACTATGAACATAAGCGAGCTATCGAATCAGTTTAACTAATCGAAGTTCTAATGTTTTTGGACTTGTTTTTTTAATCGATTTTAAGGGTTTGTTTTGCTGAGGAATTAAATATGTTTATTCGTTATATTTGAATGTAAATATTCAGTTTTTAGCAGTCTATGTCAAATTACAGTTGACTCTTGGCCTGTTTGTCCCTTACCTGTTTAACTCTCTATCTTTGAGACCCTCTGCCTGTTTTAGGTATCACAAATGGATGAGACTATTTGTTCCGTGTATAATATTTAAAATTTAAATTAAGCCAAAAGGGGAAACAAAATAATGATTAAAACATATCAAGCATGGATACATAAAATTGAACCAAAGGCATGTTCTTTATATCACTTTGAGGGATTTGATAAATCCTATCTGCTTAATAAGGGGATAAAAGTTAAAGAACAATACCCTGAGAATGTATATTTTGATATGCATCCAGATAGAACTAAAGATAATTTATTAGTTGATAGCTTATTTAATACAGATAACGAACTTGTGATCTCTAAACAAATGATGGATTTTTTTGTTGATAAAAAAATAAAGAACTTAGAATTTTTACCTGTAAAAATAATGGATCACCAAGCTAAGTTTATTGATGAAGAGTATTTTATTTTGAATATTCTAGACCATCAAGATTGTTTAGATATTGACGCCAGTTGTGCAGAGATTTCAATAGTTGATGATACAACTATTGAAGAAGTTGAACAAATCATCCTGTTGGACGATAAAGCGGATCATGGCTTGGACATTTTTAGAATCTGCAATTTCCCCGCAGCCACCCTTATTGGCGATAGCTTGGTAAAAGAAATGCAAAATGCAAATTTTACGGGTATCGACTTTATATCATTAGAAGAATTCGATGGTATGTAGATTCCATTTTAAACGATTTCTATTCTATACCGGTTTATTTTAAAAAATGAGTCAATTCAGTTATTTTACAATACTATTTGTATAAGCAAAGTATCATACAGCAAGCGACTTGCCCCATTTAAATATTGCTTGTTTATTGTAATGTATCGTTTTAATTGGCGATTTAATTTAATTGATCGCTCGTTATAGATCCCTGCTTTGGGATAATGCTGTTTAATTTCTATTTGTATGATTATTGGTTTAGGTATTGGTTTAGGTATTGTCTTGTAAATTAATGGCTGTACTAGTGTTACAATAGCTACTAGATTCAGGGTGCTGAACAATACATAAATAAAATATTGTTTATGCTGATCTTTTAATACAAACATTTATGATCTGTAGCCAAATAGAGCTAGCCAAAATTGAGTAAAACAAAAGGTTTAATTAAAACTATGAATGACGATAAATATTACTCCAGGGCTAGGCCTGTTGATGTTCGATTTCATGGTGTTTGTTATTATTGTGGCTGTGAAGCAGAATCCAAATTTGAAGATTTTATACCTCAAAAAATCGACATAGAATTTTATTTACAAACAAAAGAAGCTTGTCCATTCGCAATTGTACAATGTTGTAAAGAATGTCATTACTTTTTGATGAATTGTCGTAGTGCTGTGATCAAAGACAGAAAAAAATACATCAACAAATCGATTAAAAGAAAATACGGCAGAGCGCTCAATATTTATGAACGTTGGAGTGAAGATGAATTTGAAGATTTATCCGACTCCATTATAAAAAGTATCATAGCCGGAATGAAAATAGGTAAAGAATCAGATGATAGAATTCAGTTTTCTGGGTACGAATACGAAATAGATGGAACAATACATCATAAAAATGAAATAGAAGTTAAAATTTATCAAGTATTTGGCGAAGAATTTGATGACTTTAGAAAAGCGTTACAATATGCATCAAAATCTTACCGAATAAACATCACTGTTCTGAAACAAAGGTTAATTGATAATCAAATCGATTTTGATAAAGCGATCAAAACATATCATGCAGAACTTGAACAAAAGTTACTTGAAAAACAAATAGACAAACTGAGTAAAGAGTTTGCATTAAAGCATAAACAAAATAAAAATTTTGTTAAAAGTGCCTTAAGTGCTTATATACAAATAAATCCACTTCTTTCTATGCCTCAAAACTTAGACTTAATATATCAAGAACGTATTAAAAAATTAACTACGACTGAATCAAAAATAATCAAGCCATCTTAATGTCGATCATTTACATCTAATTTAGTATCTTTTTGTCGTGCCCCACCCCCAAATCTGTTTTTCGTATTTCGTATTTCTTATTTCGTAAATAAAAATTAAAATTGAAATTAAAATAAGAAAACAGATCTGCAATAGCAAAAAAAGGAGTTTTTTAAAAGCTCCTTTATAATTTAATAACAATCAATTTCAAAGAAAAAAACCTATAAAACCCTAAAAATGGTCCATACAGGGGTTGCTGAGACCACAAATTTTTCCATTTCTTTACTCCATGCATTGTGGCCTTCAATTTTGGACATTTCTTTCCAAGTATCCTCCAATTGGGCTAAATTTTCTATTTGCATTTCCATTTCTATTGTCGACTCTTTTGCACCAATACATCCAGTTTGTAATCGAACTTTAGATTGATCAATGCCTATTTGAGTGGCTATTTCGTCATTCCATCTTTGTAAACAGTTAAGTGCTTCCTGTTTATAGACAAACCTTGCGTCTATTTGCCATCTTGCAATCATCATAATAATACCCTCAAAGTTTAAATATGCTTTAATTTTGATATTCTAAAATTAAAACTCATATCTCATTAATATTTTAAAATCATCTAAATAAGCAGCCTCTAGTAAGAATTATTCTAAATAACACTGTTATTATTTTGCCTTTGTTACCAGTAATTTATAATAAGAAGTGGCTGCATTCGCATAAGCCAATGCACTATCTGCTTTTGCTATAGAGCGGGCGTGATCATATAAGCCTTGAGGTTTTTCATGATTGTGAGTTGCGCTATGTAAGTACATTTTTGCGTCGTCAATTAAAGAATGTACCAATGCCATTTCGCTTTTATCTACTTTCATATCCATCGATTTCATCTCAAGTAATATCTTGTCTATCTGAGCCTGAGCGGCATTAATATGCACAGGACATCTATATGCAATAGCACTAAAAGGCAGAATACCTATCATAAAAATAAATAATAAACGTTTGTTAAATTTCATTGTTTTCACCTCGTTCATTTAATAAATAAATTATAAGTTTACGATTTCACATTCCTATCATTAAAAATCATCACCATTAAACCTCTAAATATTATAGACAATCATTTTAATTTTAAATCATCTAAATTTGTTATAATTTGTCTACTTAAACCACTATTGATTAATATTATTTAATTTTTTGTAACGATTACTGAATCTAAGATTTTTGTTATTTCCAAGGTTAAAAGGTTAATCTACAATACTATCTTTATACCCATAACAATGACTAAAATTTCAGCCAAACAAACAATAACCAGTTATTTTAAAATAACCCATTTTTTACAAGAGCATATTGTTGATTATATTATTCACCCTGTTTTTAGCTTGAATAATAAAGTGTATACCAGCCCCATTAACAATATTTTTTAAATACCCACATATAACACTCTTCATGGTCACATTTTTGCTGTATAACCATTTTATATGCTTCTTATTTAAAAATACCCGATCACACTTACTCCTATGTTTATTTCTGTTTAATAAGTAAAAATCACATCATTTTAATTTCAAATAATTACACCGATTTATTTATTTTAAAAACGAATAATAATTACTCGCTTTTCGTGACTTTAAATTTTGTAAATTCGTTTGTATGTACTTATATCTTTCTTCATTTTTTTATTTATCGGTAGAATAGGTTTATTTAATCCAACTTAAAATTAGCATGATAACTTTCTAATTTTTAAAAAACTGAATAACAAAATATTGCATTTCCTAAAAAATGAGCGTCTATACTTTGCACTGTTGGAATGTGTCGTAGGTTTTATAAGGGGAAACAGTGATGGCAATAATATCTGAAGATAAAATAAATACTTTTAAAAAAAACATAGCGGGCACTGTCGTTTTACCAAATGATAATAACTATGATGAACTCCGAGTCGTCTGGAATGCAATGATCGATCGCAAACCCAGTTTCATCGTCCAATGCGCCACAGCAGAAGATGTTGCTCCATGCATTGCCTTTGCCCGTAAGTTTGACCTGGAAATCACCATACGTGGTGCTGGGCACAAT
This sequence comes from Pseudomonadales bacterium, assembly GCA_022968985.1. Classification (GTDB taxonomy): domain Bacteria; phylum Pseudomonadota; class Gammaproteobacteria; order Pseudomonadales; family Natronospirillaceae; genus Marinicellulosiphila. Next base: position 15,534 of record JALJPK010000034.1, read on the forward strand.
ATTGGAGGCAGCGCCGTCAGCGATGGCGGCCTGATGATTGATTTTTCTGCCATGAAGTCCATTACTGTTGATGTAAAATCAAACCGAGCGGTTGTGCAACCTGGAGCAACGTTAGGCGACTTCGATGCTGCCGTTCAGGTTCATGGGCTTGCAACTCCAGTGGGTATCAATTCAACTACGGGTATTGCTGGACTCACAATTGGTGGTGGATTTGGCTGGTTAACCCGCAAGTATGGCATGACAGTCGACAACTTACTTTCTGTAAAGCTGGTTACTGTTGAAGGCGAAAGTATCACTGCCAGTGAGAATGAAAATCCAGATTTGTTTTGGGCTGTTCGAGGAGGTGGTGGCAATTTCGGAGTGATCACAGAATTTGAATATGCTTTACATTCTGTAGGGCCTGAAGTGCTTGCAGGTTTAATTGTTTATCCTCTCGCACAGGCACGTCAGGTATTAAATTCTTATCGTGAGTTTAACCTGCAAGCCTCCCAGGATCTATCGGTGTGGTGTGTTATGCGTCAAGCACCTCCATTGCCGTTTCTACCTGAAAACGTACACGGCCAAGAAATCGTAATTTTGGCATTTATGTACGCAGGAGAGCCAACAGAAGGTAAAAAACAGATAAGTTCATTACCCAGTTTTGGTGATCCTTTGGGTGAACACATTGGAGTGATGCCCTATATTCAGTGGCAACAAGGTTTCGATGCCCTGCTTACACCAGGGGCCAGAAATTACTGGAAGTCACATAATTTTACAGAACTAAAAGATGAAACTCTGGATATTATGATCGAATATACAGGCAAATTGCCATCACCCCAGTGTGAAATATTTGTTGCACATATCGCCGGAGCACCCAATCGAGTGCCATCTGCTGCGATGGCTTACGGCGGGCGTAAAACTCAGTATGTTATGAATGTCCATGCCCGTTGGGATGAAAACAGCGATGATGACAGCTGCATTGATTGGGCTCGTAAATTTTTTAACGCCACCAAACCTTTTGCTTCAGCTGGTGCTTATGTGAATTTTATGACAGCCGAAGAAGACGATCGGGTGACTTACGCCTATGGTTCAAACTACAAAAAACTAGTGGAAGTTAAACGCAAATACGATCCTGATAATATTCTTCATATGAATCAAAATATTAAACCATAAGGTTATGAAACTTTTTGGCTAGAGCCTCGGATGATTTTCTTAATCTTCGGGCTCTCCATTCACAAAAAAATAATTAGTATTTTAAGGTAAGCAAAAAAACCAATATTAAATATCGGTTGTAATACTAATAGTGGAGTTAATGAATTAAATCAACTTTTCGTGACTGTCTTGTCACGATTCCAAGGTAGACCTCGGTATTGAGAATCAGAATAATTTTTTCAACAACTCTGACTCTCTTTATTTGATTCTCTCGATTTATTTATTCGATTACAATATTTTTAGTGATCGTAATATTGTCTTCTTTATAGCCAAAAGTGACTGAAATAATATATTCTCCAAGCTCAGAATACTGATGAGATAAAATTAAATTGGAACTTAAAATTGATTGACCATCACCAAAATCCCATTTAGGTATTATCGACGTAACATCAGTATCACAGGGATTATAAATTGGAAAAGTTAATAACGATGAATCTATCTCTACTGTGTTGCTTGCAATCATTTGTGTATTAAAGCGCAAATAGGGTGTCGAAGGAATTAATTCACAGTTATCTGTAATTGAAGTTTGCTTATTTGTATCAATTAAAATAGTTCGACTCACATTCGCATATTGTGAATCACCTTTAACGCTCACCGGGTATATTCCAGCTGTTCTATAGAAATGCCCCACCTTGATCCCTGTTGCGAATCCTGTTGACGCTCGTGATGCACCATCCCCAAAATCCCAAATCACGTCAGACTCGTCCCAATAGGTGCAACCATCTTTTGTAACAATCTGAACTTGCGCTTCAAATAAAGCTCTAAAATAAATTGAATGGGGAGTGCTTGGTAGCTGAACAATAGAAATAAGAGGGGTTGTTTGAGTGCAGTTGTTTTGTATCACTTGATCAACAGCATGGCTCACATCAAAAGTAAGCGATTTACCCGTACTTAATGACGCAGTATATTCCCCTTCAATCGGGTATATATGATTATAAAATCCTAACTCCAACTCTAAAGGTTCACTAGCATCCCCAAAATCCAGTTCATAGGTTCTATAAGAAGCATCATAGATATGAAAAGTAGATACACTGTCTTCACAGAAAAAATCACTCGAATCGATATTAACGATGCTTGGGTTTGGGGATACTCCGTCGATTTGTTCAACAACAATATTAACGTTTGAATCATCAGGCCCCCAGCACCATCCAATATTTGTGGCATGTAAATCAGCACCACTAACAATTTTTTGAAATTCAATATCCTCTACAAACTCACTACCTGAATAAATTTTAATCGAATATGACCTCCCGCCTTCAAATTTATGGGTAATATAATCTTGGGTAAATCTGATGGGTTGTGATCCATCACCAAAGTCGATAGTGGGTATCACCGATAACGCATCTTCTTCACAATGTTCAATATTATCTAATTCAATACGAAAGATATCCGTCATAGTGTCGATAAATTCCCACTGACATTCATAGATTCGACCTATAAAGGTTCCCGTTTCGTCATCCGTGAGCCATTGTGTATTAACGTCAGTAGACTCCGAAGTATTTGTACCAGTACCAATGTGGGTATCAGTTGTAATGTTCAAAGCAGTATTGGTGTTAGTTTGTTTTAAAGCAGCGTCAGCACCCTCATCTGAGGTGGTTATATTACACGATGAGAGTAATAGTACAGAAGTGGTTATTATCGATAATTTTTTTATCATTTCAAAGTCCTATTTGAGTTTTAAAAAATGAATTGTAAATTAATTATACAAATTTAGAAGCCTTAATTAATAAATTTGTTTTAATTATTGATTCAGCTTGTCTTGTTAGCTTCTATATCTTCAAATTTATCACAAATTATCAAGCCATTTAAAACTAGAGAAACAAGCAATGGGGTAAATGCTTGAATTCATACTTCTCAACAAAGGTTAACATTACTTAAAAAAACGACTCAAACCTCTGCCTTAGCACTTAATAGATTTAATGACACCCTTCAATCTTAAACGAGTATATTTAGGTAAACATGTTATTTCGAATTCGATAATTCCTTCTGCATTACCCTAAAACACTACCCCCCATGTAACGACAAATTTCGAACCTTAGTCAACTTAGATTTAGTTATTATGAAAAGTTTATAGGTATTGTACAATGACAGATAATACACATTAATTTTTTCTAATATTCCGTTATATTCATTTTATATTTTAAGGACACATTGTATGCGACTATTATTTTTAATACTTTTTTTGATTTATGCACCAGCACAGGCGGCTACTTACAATTTTACCGTGCCAGAAGGGGCAATTAATACCCTAGACATAGGTGCAGATTTATCCATTACTACTTATTGAGTCAGTGTAAAATTTAAACACACACCCGGGTCTGGTTGGATTCCTTCAGCAGGGTTATTTATTGCAGGTGCGAAGAATTTAGCCTTTGTTACATTAGATAAAAAATTTTCTACTTTAGAACGAGTCCAATTAATCCTAAATATAAAAGATGGAGCGCACCGTTTAAAACAATATTAAAAAAACATTAGCTGTATCAACCACACTTGAACAATGGGTGTACTTTTCAGTTCGTTTAAGCGGCGGCATCGTTGAGGTATCCAGCGAAAACAGCTATATCAAACAAGATTTGGGGTTTAATCCTCTTAGAGTCGATTATATGGTTTCCTCGGCAGATGCTTCTGTTGGTGTTTGGATTGATGATGATTGTAGTTAAATAAAACAAACCAAAGGGACATCTACTTTTGTTATTCATATCGACACCCACTATAATATTGTGATTAGAATAATAAATAGTGTGAGTGACCCAGAATAACAAAATAGTTATTCAGGGCCAGCTTTAAATAGTATTTACAATGGATTAAACACAGGGAAATCAAAGTTGTATTTTTTTAAAATATTTTTGTATTCATCCGTTTTCTTAAATTCAATAATTTCTTCGGTAAACATTGCTGCAAGCGCTTTTGAATTTGGTTTAATCCGGGAGAAAGCCATATAACAAGGGCCCTCATCAATAATAGGAGTTAGAAACTTAATTTTATCATCTATCCCATCTTTTTTGGCGCTCATCAAAATAGTCGGTTTATTTCCTACCGCAATATCAAACCGATTACGTATCAGCATGTTCACCAAATTATCTTCCGCGCTAACTGGCATTTTATTCAAATAATTAGCATTGTCATAATCTTTACCATGGGAATAACCACTGATATTACTGATGTCATACTGTTGTAATTTTTTTAAATCACCATCAAAAACAATATCACTATTTTCTCTGACAAATAAATAACTAGATTCAAAGATATGAGGCACTCCAGTATGGATAACAGAACTAGCACGTTCAGGCGTATTAAAAAAGTGGATAACCATATCTACTGTACCGGTTTCTAAATTTTTTAAGACCCTAGACCAAGGGTATCGTTCGTATACTAATTCGATATCTAACCTTTTGGCTACAGCTTCTGCAATTTCAAGGGAAGAGCCATAATACTTCCCATCTTGGACAAAATAAAATGGGGGGTAATCCGTTTCACCTAAAGCAACAGTTAATTGGACTTGACTAGAAAATGAAATAAGTGGAATGTATAATATAATAAAAAAGATAAGTGCTTTCATATATCCTCCTATAAATTAAGATTGATAGCAGTATAGATTTAATTATTCTAATTTTCAAAACCAGTTAACAATAATATACAATTTATAAAATCTTATTTTTTGTAGATTAAAACTAAAAAAACAAAAAGGTAAAATTATAAATATTGATAGTTCTAAAATTGTTTTTTGTGTTGACGTTTTTTTTGAGAACAACAATACAGTAAAGAAGTCTCTAATGAAGAAAACTGAAAACATCAAGAAAAAACCACGTTTTGAGTTGGACTGCTATTCGATACCCTAGGTATTGTGATAATAAAATTGGTACCGACTGCAACAACCGATTCACATATAACTATTCCTCCAAATTTATGGTGCACTATATTAAAAACAATATGAGTGCCTAATCCTGTCCCGCCTTTGTTTCTTTTTGTAGTATAAAAGGGTTCAAATACTGTTTTCACAGCTTTCTGATCCATGCCTTTACCATTGTCTTTAATATTGATGATTGTATTTATCTCGTTTTGAGAGGCTTGTATTGATATTTCTCTATTGTCAATTTCATACTCATCAAAAGCATGGATATAAGCATTAATAATTAAGTTGGTTAATACCTGTGCTAATTGACCCGCATTGATTTTTAAAAATATATTTTCATTAATATCAGTAGTGAATTTTACTGCGCTGGTTTTAAAACGAGGTAATAGTGAACTATGAATTTCATCGACATATTGTTTTAGACAAATCTCGCGCTCATTGTCTATCGACTGATCAACGGCTACTTGTTTAAAATTTGAGATAAGACTGGATACACGAAACAAATGATTCAGAGTTAACTCAGCCGCTTTTTCTATATTTTTAAAAGCGTCAATCAAACTGGAAGATGATAATGTTTTATTTTCCATCGAGGCTTTTATTTTAGTTGTTTCGTCGATTAACATCGAAGTGGCGGTAATCCCTATACCCACAGGTGTATTAATTTCGTGGGCAACCCCTGCCACTAAAGAGCCTAACGATGCCATCTTTTCCGATTCAATTAACATGCTTTGCATACGATTAAGTTCTTCAATAGCAGCTGATAATTCATTGTTTTTCTTTTCCGAGGCAATCATTAAATTTTCGATTTTTGCAATGATACGATTAAAGGTAGATGAGACTCGGCTAATTTCTGTATTGTTTTTGCTAAACTCTAAGCGCTGGGTTAAATCTGCAGTATCATCAGCAATTTGCTTCATTGATAATTCAAGTTTTTCTAACGGCAAAACAATAAATTTTCTACTGTAAGCATAAAGTAACAATGAAATAAGCAACATTGTTATAAGCAGTTGCACAATAAACCCCTCGATGAGTTCGTTGATTAATTTATTTTTTGAAGAGGTATCAATTTTGATAAGAACATGACCTAATTTTTTATCTGTTTTGTCTTTATAAAAAAGAGGTAACTGTATATTGTAAAGGCCATCTGCAGTCGTTGGAGTCGTTTTTGCAATTTCAGTATTATCCAGGTCGCGCACTTCAATATAACTGACTAAACTTGATTTTATTTCTGAGTCAATGGCTTCTTGAATTTGATCGTAATCATAATACCATAGAGAAATAGGCACTACTTTTGTTAATCTATTTTCTAATATTAATATTTGTTCTTGTTCGAGTTGAGTAAAAAGTTTATTAATTTTTAGATAAGAATAAAAGTTTGCAATTGAATATATAATAAAAATACTGACCAAACTTATTATTAATAATTTATAAACTAAAGAATTCTTCATTATTTATTTTCTACTTGATATATTATCGTAACCCACTGAAATATAATTCATAAAAAGGTTAAGTAATATGTGATCGATGTCTTCTGTATGTTTGAGTGATTCAATAAATAATAGAATTTCGTGATCCTTCCTTTTAATGCAACAATAAAAATTATTTTCAAAAAAAACAAAATTAGTCCCATCTATATTATCCAGCTGTTCAAATGGAATTAAATCACAATAATCTCGCCAATTACCACCAACAGCATTATCAAAACGCCCGGTAGCATGAATAATATCTTTGTCTAATACTTGAAAGGAACTCATCATTAGCAGGGATTCATATTCATTACCTGATAAAAATTTTAATAATGAATCTAATACTGAATCACAAAAAGAATGAATATCTTGTTTTTTAAAAATTCTATCGGAGAGTTGTACCATCTCAGAGAGCTGCTCACAGCTTCTTGATATTGTTTTAATGTCGCGATAAGACCTTAAACAAGAATAGAGTAAGGTATTTAATTTCCTGTTGGTTAATTCTGTTTTTTCTTTGTAGTCATGGATATCATATTTTACGATCACCTTGTCTTCTGGAGCGTCGCCTGGCTGCCCTGTTCTTAATACAATACGAACACTTTTATTTAATAATGTTTTTCGAATCCAATCAGCAACAAGTAAACCCGCATCTGGGGTTTCCATTACAACATCAAGTAAAACAACGGCAATATCCACCTCTTTTAGCATAATCTCTTTAGCTTCTTGACCAGAATATGCATGAAGAATTTCCAACACACCGCCATCAAATGTAAAATCATGTAAAACAAGTTTAGTTACTTCGTGAACATCTTTTTCATCATCCACAATTAATAATTTATATTTTATAACTTTTTTAGAATCAGAAACAGGGGTAGGATCAGGCTCATCAGCAAATAGAAAATCAGAATCGTCACTCATTATAAAAGCTCCGTAAAATTAATTGGCAGAATATAATTTAATATAGTACATAAAAGTCAATTAGTGCTGCGTTCAACTTTAATCGGTATCAAAAACTATTTTTAGCCCTGTGTCGTTACATTTAAATACATATAGTAGACACAAAATTGGTCGAGCATTTACAAATCACTCTTGGTCAAGCTACCAACTCAATACACTGAATAAAGGTATCACGCTACTAACCCCATATGGTTGCTACTTAAATTTAGGAAAGATAGTCAGACTCTTAAAGCTAATTACCGCGCTTTATTCGAAAATGTTATGGATCAATTATGATTGGATGAAATTAGAGAGCTCACTAATAAACCCTAGAATAAAGGGAAGAGAATTTTATTTAAAAATAATTGAACAACAACTGGGCCGCAGCATGTTACTTGCTTGTAAGGGGGGCGATACGCTCTCAAACCTATCGTTGTGTCTTGTAATGTATTTTATCGTTAAAATATAAACAAAAAAGGCCGCAAACTTACGGCCGTTGTTAATGTTTTTTTGATCTAATATCGATCAATAAATCGTTCCCTTAAATAGGCATTTAGATTTGTTTATCGATATTTATTCAGAATCCGTGTAATCGTCCCATTTTTAACTAACCGTTCAAGTTCTATTATTACCTTGTCTCCAATTTTATCTTCTTTAGACGTACTCCAACTGATTTTATTTTCCGATATTGTAAACGAACTTGACTGATAATCTTTAGCTGTTTGTACCTTGGTTAGTTTGTGATAGTTAAATATCAAGTCAGATAAAATAAAGCCATCTATTCGATCAGATTCAAGCATCATGTAGTTTTGATTTGTTTTAAAATAAATTTCAGTGAGAACAAACCTAATTGGGACATTCACTTTTACATATCCCTACTCTGATTCAAATTAAATTTACTAATGGGAAAGGTTGTATCTTGAATTTGACTTTGGCAATCAATAAAAAAGGCCTGCAATTAAACAACTGACCCAATATAAACCACCTACTTTTTGATAATAACAATTGGCTCAGGTTTGAGATTGTATTGCGCTATTATTGTTTTGGCTTCAAGCTCGGTTAACACCTCTGGGGCCAGCCGAGCAAGATCTTGATCATTTGTAAACATCGAACGTAACAGTAATGCTGTATATACTTCTAACCTTTCAGTTTGGGTTGTACATCTTGATTTACAAAAAGTCATTATATACACGAGCCATCTCTTCCCAAATCACTAAAATCGATTCTGGGTCATAATCTCTTTTGTATAAATCCACAGCCATTTCGTAGGTGATAGCGTCTACAATCTCGAATGTATCCGTAGTATTTTTAATTCGAACCAGCATTTTTTGTGATAATGTTTTATGTACGTAACTATTAAATTAAATTAGATTTCATTTACATCCACTTCTATCGTTTTATTATCTGCAAAAATAATGCTGGGTAATGTGATAAAAATCAAAAAACTTAAAAATTTCATTTAATTCCCTATTATGCCAATTAGCTATTTAAAGAGACTTTAATACTTCTATATTGGTTTGAGTGTCCTTATTTTTAATAACTTACAACAATTTATTTGGACTATATCCGTCGTTAAAACATTAGAGTAAACAAACAAAAAAATCAGCTTTAAATCAAACTAACTAAGATTATTACTGCATTTTAGTTGACGAGTAAATCGAGTGTAATATTGATGTAATCGATTAACTCATATAGAATATTTTTTTAAATTTAAGCGGATTTTAAATAGGGAACTTTCTAAGAATCTGCACTATTAACGCATTATCAACAGGAACTTGAATGTATATGTTTTCAAATTTACTCAAAAAAAGTCATTTAGTTATATATCTTTTGCTTTTAGTCGGCTGTGGTAGCTCTGCCCCTGATAAAAACCCGATACCCGATCAGGTTACTCAAAATTCATTATTGATACTTAATGACCTTTCAAATCTATTTTATGGTGATGCAAATTTCACTTTGGATGTCCAAGGTGCCGGTGACGGTAATTTGTTCTATGAATCAAGTGACCCTGCTATTGCAATCATTGATTCCCAAGGTTTGGTGCAAATATTAATTGCAGGTAGTGTGAGTATCAGCGTAATCGAAAAAACCAGCGAGCTTGTTGAAATACAATCAATCAGTTTTGTGCTGGAGATTAATAAATCCAAATCAGGCCAAACAAATTATCAAGATCTAACAACCAGTGATATTAACAAACTGTATGGTGTTGATAATTTTAGCGTTGAATATACTGGTGGTAATGCGGGTGTTATTAGTTACCAATCTAGTGATAATCTAATCGCCAGCATTGATTTAGATGGTGAAATCACTGTTCATAAAGTCGGTACCATCACTATCACTATTAACGAAGCCGAGAGTTCTAATTTTGTTGGACAATCAAATAATTTAGAATTGGTTATTAACAAAAGCCAATCAGGCCAAACAAATTATCAAGATCTAACGACAAGTAACATCAACACGACCTATGGCGCCGAGAATTTCACAATTAATTATACTGGTAGCAATGGTGGGGAGATTAGCTATGTCTCCAGCGATGTAAATATAGCCAGCATTGATGTAAATGGTGAAGTCACTGTCAAAGCTCTTGGTGAAGTCACTATCACTATTAATGAAGCCGTGAGTGAAAACTTTGCTGGCCAAATGATTGATACAACTTTAAACATTGTTAAAGCAGGCTTAGGTGATGCAGGTTTTAACAATCTAAGTTTTATTGACACTCAAAAATCAGCTCCTCTTGCTCAAGGAAATCTTAGCCAAAATGTGAACGGTGGTAATGCAGGGGTCATCCAATACGGTAGCTCTGATGAGACTATCGCCACGGTGAATCAACAAACAGGTTATGTCACCTTTTTGAAGCAAGGGCAAGTTAACATAAGCGCGACGGAACTTGAGACTGAGTTTTACCTTGAACAAACGTTAAGTTATCAGCTGACCATTGTTAATTTTCGAGTGGTGTCTATACAGAGTAATGATGATGCTTTTGCCGCTTTAAAAGCCGATGGTTCGGTGGTGACTTGGGGTGATGATGACCAAGGTGGTGACAGTTCTGGGGTTCAGGATCAACTCAAATCGGTGGTTTCTATACACAACAATCGTTATGCGTTTGCAGCTATAAAAGCCGATGGTTCGGTAGTGACTTGGGGAGATGAAAATGAAGGTGGCAACAGCTCTGATGTTCAGGCACAACTTACTAACGTGGTTTCAATACACCATAGTCGTTCTGCTTTTGCAGCTATAAAAGCCGATGGCTCGGTGGTGATTTGGGGAGATGATTTTTCTGGTGGTGATGGCACAGAGGTTCAAGATCAACTGAATTCAGTGGTTTCTATACAAAGTACTATTTATTCTTTTGCCGCCTTAAAAACAGACGGTTCGGTAGTGACTTGGGGATATGATGATTTCGGTGGTAACAGCTCTGGGGTTCAGGCGACACTCACTAACGTGGTTTCGATTGAAAGTAATTATGCTGCTTTTGCCGCTTTAAAATCCGATGGTTCAATAGTAACCTGGGGTTCTAGCGGTGGGGGAAATAGCTCTTTAGTGCAAGATAAACTTACTAATGTGGTTTCTATACAAAATAATTATTTTTCTTTTGCCGCCTTAAAAGCCGATGGATCTGTGGTGACTTGGGGTAGTGCTGATAAAGGTGGTAACAGCTCCACGGTAGTGGGGCAACTCAATGCGGTACAATCTATTCAAGGTACTGGTTATGCGTTTGCAGCCTTAAAAATAGATGGTTCGGTAGTGACTTGGGGTGATGATAACTATGGTGCTAATAGTTCTGGAGTTCAGGCACAACTTATTAACGTGGTTTCAATACAAAGTACTAATTCCGCTTTTGCCGCCTTAAAATCTGATGGTTCGGTGGTAACTTGGGGAGATGATACCTATGGTGGTATCAGTTCAGGGGTTCAGGCACAACTCACTAACGTGGTTTCTATACAAAGTTCTCCTTATGCTTTTGCGGCCTTAAAATCCGATGGCTCAGTGGTGAGCTGGGGTTGGAGCAGTGTGGGGAATAGTTCTGGGGTTCAGGATCAACTCAATTCTGTGGTCTCTATACAAAATACTAACTTTGCTTTTGCTGCCTTAAGGGCTGATGGCTCCGTGGTGACTTGGGGTTCTTCTGGTTCTGGGGGTTATCTTTTCACTAAGGCTGCGTCAGTAAGCGGCAACCCTACCCCGGCTTTTGATGTTGATACCGACAAAGACGGCACCAACAATACCGATGAATGGGCCAGCTGTGGCACACCTTATATATTAAATGCTGGCAACTGGCCTTGTGAGTCGCCAGGATTTGGAGACAGTGACGGCGATGGAGTTTGGGATTATGTTGAAAAACAAAATGGTACGGATCATTTGCAATATAATACATCCGATAAAATGAGTGATATAAACTTAGATGGGTATCCTGATTATTATATATTGCCGCAACAAGATCTTAATATTCCTTTGACGGGTCTACAAGTGCAGCAGTGAGAACATTTATTAAAATATTAATTGTGGACTAGGTTAGACTCCTTAACTCCAAAAAAATCAATCTAGGCCAAAAAGTTAAAAAACTTTTGGATTTTTTTTGTTTTAAAATTGATAATTTTGTCACTTTTTCGGTTTTTTATCGCCTTTTTAAAAATATGAAATCAAAAAGGACACCCTCTTTTGTTAATGTTTTTACAAACAGTTTAGTGAGAAGGAAAATCTTCAACTCGTTTGTTTAAAGGTAAAAAAATTGATGGGTTAAAGCCAAACCTATTAAATCAAATTGAACCGTAAATCTATTGTATGTCGAGCTTCAGCGCATCTGTTTTAATCAAAAGAGATTATCTGCAGGCAGGAAAACCAAAGCAGTGACGCGGTCGCATCCCCGATCATCCAAAATCCAATGGGGTCGAATATTGAATTCATGACTTACAACAAAGATTAACTCCACTTAATAAAAGTACTCAAATAACTGCTCAAGCAATTGACAGATTCAATGACATACATAAACCTGAAATGAGTATATTTAGGAAAATTTGTTACTTTCGATATCGATAATTGCTCCTGCATTACTCTAATAGACTAAATCCATGTAACGATAAAAATCGAACCTACGATATAAATATTAAAACGACATGAACAAATCGAAACCACAGGATCTGCAATGATAAAACTATTGGATATGAGTATTACACTGTTCTGTTAGTTGTGAAGGTAAGTTTTCACACAATCCACTAGTGCAGTACAAAAGTGCTAATCGTCCATTAATATCAAAAAAGCTTTTATTGTTTGGTTCGAAATAAACCAAATACAACAAAAGGAACAATTAACGATGACAATAACAATATAAACTTAAGCATTGTCACAAAACCGATTATTCCTCCTATTACGTTGGTAGGATTAGGAAACTGCGATATGAGTGTGAATATCATCAAATTTTCGAACATGTCTGTCGAAAACCAAATAAAGGGTAATAACACCAATACACGCCCCAAACCTTTAACAAGTGTGGATCTTTCTTTTACAAAAAAGGCGAGTGAAGCAAGCAATGATAAGAAAGTAAGTGGGAAGATGATGTCTGTGGTAAAGACAAAACGCTGATAAACGTGGCGCCCTTGTTGCCCAAAGTCAAGAAGACGCTGGTACACTTCCATTGCAGTAAATGATGGGGCCTGATCAAAAAGAGCCAAACCACCATTTGCACCTTTTACAGCCAAAACACCATAAGGCAATAATATAAGATGAGATCCAATAAAAACAATAATAAAAGCACCGAGTGTTGCTAAGACGAGTTTAAGTGAAACTTTAGGTGTCTGTGGTACGTGTAAACTTTGTTTTGGTATCCTTGCCGATTGTAACTTCTGTCTAAGAGTAGCTATATAGGGTGTTGACATTGCTCCAGTGATAAAACCTATCAATAAAATAATAGGAATGAATATAATATGCTCTGCTGTCATAATAAAACCTTAATTCTGTTATTCGATTATTTTAAATAGGTCTGGTTTTAGTTGTTCAAAAGTATTTTTTTCTGTTGTAGCAATTAAACCTAGCAACCTTGTTTTGGTTAACGCGGTGAATTCTATCTTTAAAAAAAGACTGTTGATTGGTAATATGCGTATTGTTTTTGATGTTTTACGAAAACTTAAAAGGGGAAATTGTTAGTTATGTTAATTGAAGATACCAATCCTAATGATATTATTCTGATGTTATTTGATTATCTCGACGACTTAGGAATCGACCCTAAACATGTTTGTGATGAAGCGGGTGTTGCTTTTGATTTATTTCAACAACAAAATAATTTAATAACAATCGAACAAGAACAACGTATTTGGTTAGAAGCCATCGCTGTGTCTAAAAATACAAATTTTGGATTACATTTAGGTAAGAATTTTCATGCACATGCAAAAGGACACATTCTAATAACCCTGTTTGCAAACAGCCCCAACATGCAGGTGGCTTTGCAAAAAATGGTAACCTACCATGGATTATTACATGGTAAAAACAGAATAAACTTTCAGTTAATACAACAAGAAAACTTCATCACTTATCAATGCAAGTTCACAACAAGCAACCCTATTTTCGCACGACATTTTGTGGAATCTTTGTTCTCGGGCATTGTTGCGCTTACTAGGCATCTGTCAAAATCGTCCGTTGCACCTGAGAGAATTAACTTCAAACATAACAGTCCTGATGATCTGCTGGAACATCAAACGTTATTAAAGGCACCCATATATTTTAATCAACAATACAATGAATTGATTTTCGCAAAACAAGACTTGTTGCATCCAATATCTATGGCAAACCCTGAGTTTTTTGAGCTTTTAGAAAAACACATTACAACTCAACTTCGATCGATAACGTCTAAGAATGTTGTTAGTGAAAAAGTAAAACGTTTATTAGCTGAGTCAATATTAACAACCCCCATCAACTTAACTCAAATCGCAAAAAAATTGGCCATGAGCCCAAGAACATTACAGGGTAAACTCAAAACAGAAGGCCAATCCTTTAGCGCCATAAGGGATCAAGTACGCAAGAGTATTGCCATCGAATTTTTAAAGGACACAGATGAAGGCATCTGTGATATTGCTTTTCTATTAGGTTTCTCTGAGCAAAGTACTTTCAGCAAAGCATTTAAGCAGTGGACCGGTTTACCACCCAAACAATATAGGCTTAAGTTCCAAAAGAATGATTTTTAAATAAAAACACGGGAGTCGCCCCTGTCTCTTGATAAGATACTAATCAACACCCTAAACTCTAGATTGATAGATTCAAGATGATTTGTTAAACCCATAAATTGAGACATTATAATAAAACAATATTTAAAACTAAGATCGTAATCATAAGTATTATAGGGTTATTTCTTCTTGCACCTTGTAATAACAGCGAAAAGAATAAACAAGTAAGTGAAGGTAAAATTAAGGAAACAGTTACTTAAGTGACAATATTGGCTGGTTTATGAATATGCCAAATGGGTGGATGATTGACTCACTTGTCGATGCTGAATCAACAACTGAAATAGCCGTGACTTTTTTAGAAGAGTCACTTGTTGAGAAAATAGAAATAAGTGGTTTAAACCATCTACTGGGTTATAGCAAAAATCCGTTTAATCGTTTTCAATCAACGTCTGAACCGTTTAATGAAAATATTGATTGTAATTGGAGTGAGCATAATAAACTAATCAAGAATATAATTATCGATGCTTTTTAAGATATGAGTCTAAAAGCAATTATGTCTGATACTGAAACTCAAATGATTGATGGCTTAGAGATTGAAAAATATGAAATGGATATTTTTGCACTTAGTGGTGAAAAAATAATTAATCAATTAATGTATTCTCGCTTAATTAATGGATTTGATTTTTCTATCAATATAAATTAAATAATATCAAAGATAAAAATACCATGTTATATGCCTGGTTAAATTCTAAGTTTATGAAAGGGTCAAAGTAAATTGAGAATGGTTAAAATCTTTAGAATGGATTTTTGTGACTGTTTTTAATATTAGGTTAATTTAGTTTACAGGTATTAATTATGAGTGGCTTAGTGATAGTATTACTCTCTAACGCTGATCAATACCACATTGAGAGTTTTTGCTTGATTTAATTAAGTTTATAGCCGACAACCCTATGAAGTGCTAGGTTTAATTATTGAGAATATGAGGAATCCTGTTTTTTTTCATAGT
The DNA here is from genome assembly GCA_022968985.1 of Pseudomonadales bacterium. Classification (GTDB taxonomy): domain Bacteria; phylum Pseudomonadota; class Gammaproteobacteria; order Pseudomonadales; family Natronospirillaceae; genus Marinicellulosiphila. The sequence continues at coordinate 31,140 of JALJPK010000034.1, forward strand.
TATTCTTACAATTATCAGCCTTCAAAAGTATTTTGAAGCAACTAACTACATCCGTACTCCTATCTTATTTAAATCACATATCAACCTGCTATTTTAAGCTTTAACAAGGATTAAAAATGAAAACAAACCTTATATTCGCCACTATATTGATATGCATTGTCGTCATTGTAATGAATTTTCTAAAAGTAGCTGACAGCACCCTAACTGAAACAACAATCGACTCTACAGATATTACAAAACAGACAACTGAAGAAAATAAACTCTCCATCATTAAGCCAGTTGATATAAAGCTTGAAGAAATCACTAAAACCACTGACGTCTCTCAACCTATAAGTCCCACTACTTTAAATGAAACTCAAGAATCTTCAACTGGTGATGAGCGTGTATTTTTTAATTGTTTAGATTTTACAGGCATTAGTAATTTTAAAATCATTAAAGAGATTGATGACAATATTTATTTACCAGAAGATTTAATCCCATTTTTATCTGATGAACGTAAATCAATTAACATTATTAAAATAGGTACCTCTGATCAGGGTGATATATATTTTAATAAAAACATTAAAACGCTGCAAAAATTCATTAACAACGATCAGTTCAGCCCTTGTAATGACCAAAAAACGTCAAAATTTAAACTTAAACAATTTAAGGTTTTTCCAATTACATCGTTAGCGATCGAGTTTTTCGATTTTCAAAACAACCAAACTAGGCACAGTTTAAAATTTATGTTGCAGGGTAATGAATTAGCAAAATACAGATTAAAAGCAAATCAAATACCCGCATGCTTGGAAGGTGATAGCAGAGAAATAATATTTAATAATGAGTACCCTTACGGACAATTAATTAGCGAACCTTGTTCAACTGGCTTTAAAAAAGTGGATGATAATGATTTAATATACATTAAGGATCGTAATTTTTATGATTGTTTAATATCCGATGGTGCAACTGAATATGATTCGGAATTTCAAATAAATAAAAATGACATCATCGGTTTTGGCTGTGATTTCTCTTTAATAGAGAATGCTGATGAAATTATTGAATTTAGTAACTTACAATCACTTTCAATTTATGGCACTTTTCCAAATTATTCATTATTAAATCAATTACCTAAACTTAAATACTTAGATATTTATGCAATTATTAAATCCTCAGAAAAATTTGATGTTTATAACATTAGAGACTTAACCAATTTAGTATCATTTAGTTTGTTTAATACTGATACCAAATCTTTGGAATATTTAACAAACAATCAATTAATATCATTATCTCTCATCAATTCTAAGCCCGACAGTTATGAATTTTTACAACATTTAACTCAAGTAGAATACTTGAATATAAGTAAAAATGACTTAGATGTGTTCCCTGAAATTGGTTTTAAAGAAACCATAATTAATATACAGGCGAGCTACAATAATATTACAAACATCTATGGTTTTGAAGAATTTAAAAACTTAAAAACATTAGAACTTAAAGCCAATAAAGTTGGGAGTATTGAAAATTTAGATTTAGAGAATTCAAGTTATGACCTAATCAATTTAGCCCCCTTCCCCGTTAATTGCTTTATCGATAAAATGAAGAAATATAAATTTCTGAAGGTTAAGTGTATTAATTAAATAACTTTCGGGTTTAAACCTGATATTTTAAATATCTAATGTATTGGGTTTGAATTTTTCGTGCATCTATAGTCAATGTTGAATTCAAGTCTTTACTAATGTCGATTTTCGCACTCCTTACTTAGAACTAGTTTTACCAATACAACACTATTACATATTTTGAAGTTGCATTAATAAATAAGTTATATTTATTAGGCGGGCTTTAATTTAATGTTACTAAACAAACAAGTTCAATCAATAGGATGCAGTCAACTGAATGATTTAAACTAATACCTTTTAATCTCCACTTTACTTTTATTTGGATGTCTAACAACAAACATTAATTCTTATTTACTTTTTGGTAAAACTGCACCACTATCTAAAGAAGATCAAGCCATTAGATTGGAAGAAAACAGATAAAAGCATCTGTGATATTTCTTTTCTATTTGGTTTCTAAAAGCAAAGTACATTCAGTAAAGCATTTAAGCAGTGGACCGGTTTACCACCGAAACAATATAGGCTTAAGTTCCAAAAAGTTTAATTTTTATGTTGGTGGGAAATTAAATTTTGTCTCAATTAAAAACTATGTATTTAAAAATGGAATGCCGATTGTTTTCTGATATTTTAAAAAACGCTTAGTTATGCTTTGGCTATAACAAACAGAATGATGCATAATTTTTTATTATCGATATAAATATCGAAGTTAAACAACGATTTATTAGTAACTATCAGTGGCCTCCCTTTTATACTCACTTTTTAGAACTAATAGCAGGCATTTTTCTTTCGATATAAATATCTACATATACTATTAAAATCAAATCCACTTCAAATTCGATGATAAAACTATTGAAGGTAACGAGATTGTAAGCAGTGAAGACAGAGCTTACTACTTACTACCCCTTAGGCATACGACGCTTAACTTTATACAACCAAGAATAAAGCTGCATTATTTTTAAAATGGCAGTACTCAGGGATAACAAACCTACTTAACAGCAATTAATACTAATATCACTGTGTTTTACAGTTGTAAATGTGATTTTTAGATACTCAGATGGTGTTTTACACTGAATTAGCACCTATCAAAATTCTGCTAACCCATTGTTTTATATCATTATATGTAGTATTGATCACTAAATAATCAACTCGATTTAATCTAGTGTACAAGCATTAAATGTTTTTAAAAACCGCTTACGAACAAAGTTATCCACAGTTTTTGTGGAGAACTTATTTGACAAAAACACGATCTTAACCTTATAACCTAAACCCTGAGTTAAATACCAAATAAGTGAACAATCCTAAGCTCTAATAATGAATTCACACCAAAATTTAGACTAATTTTCGCTTCTCAAAGCGGCCTACCCATTGTGGCAAAGTAGTATTTCAAAGATTCCCTAAGATTCGACAGCTTGCTTTTCATATCGATAACAATAAATAACAAACAACCTCACACCCTCTTTAGATATAGCTAGAGACCACAAGTACCACCTCATCACCCTTCGAATTTAACCCGTACAGTATCCGTACAACTTGTATTTCGTTCCAATCAAACCTATACTCCAAACTATACAGCACTAATCCGTACAAATTAAAAAACAGGTGAATTATGGCGACTGCACGCTTAGATATACGTTTAGATGAACAAATCAAAGCCAAAGCTGAAAAAGCCTCTGCGCTTTTAGGGTTAAAAAGTTTAACTGAGTACATTGTAAAAATTATGGACGAAGACGCCTCAAACGTAATAAGCGAGCACGAACAGATGACGCTTGAAGATAATCGGTTTGATCAATTTATCATTGCTTGTGAGAAAACCAGCGCACCCAATAATGCACTTTTAGATGCGGTTAAATTTACAGAACAAAGTGGTATTAAATGAACTGGCAATCTGAATTTGAAGAATTAGACAAAACAAAACACGATAGAGAATCGTTTGATTGTTCCGAAATAGAATTAAACAATTTTATTAAAACAAAAGCATCAAAGCACATGCAGGCGGGCATCAGCCGCACAATGGTTTTACCCGCTACTTTGCCTTTATTAAATAACAAACACCCTATATGCTGCTTTTATACAGTGTCACCCACTTCAATTGGAAGAAAAACATTACCCGAAAAACTTTCCAAGAAATTACCTCATTACCCTATTCCTGTATTTTTACTAGCGCAATTAGCGGTAAATAAAAACTTTCAAAAACAAGGGTTAGGTAAAATCAGTTTAATTAATGCACTTAAGTATTTATGGAATGTAAACACTCACATGCCTGCTTATGCCGTTATTGTTGACTGTTTAACAGTAGATGCACAAACGTTTTACGCAAAATATGGGTTTGAGGTTTTATGTGAATATAATGGTCGGATTCGAATGTTTTTGCCTATGAAGACAGTTGGCTTATTGTTTGAATGACTTTTATATTTGAATAATTTTTTAAGAATTTAAAAGCCGAATATTTCATTCGGCTTTTTTGTTTTTTGGGGTTGTATGAAATCTATGCTTAAAGCCAATTTATTTAAGTGTCATATAAACTGCAAAACCAGATTACATTTCACCTAAATTTTAAAGGTTAACAAAAAATCTGAGATATTTCTCAACAACTCTGACCCGAATGGCACTAAGTTAAGCGGTACACTCTATTATTAAAGTACTATTTCTGTTTCTTAGGGTGTCCGTTTTTCCTAATTTCCTCTCTTGCAATTTCTCGTTTCACGGTCAATAACTTATAGGGTTTTGGCCTTCGCTTAACCGCTCTGGGCTCAACTCTTCCGGGTCGATTGCCAACTTGCCGCTTGGATATTAATGCAAACATCGCATCATCTGGCCTCCGACCTTTTTGGTTGTAAGTTAACCAAACTTGCAGGCAATGTTTAAAACTAATATTTCTTGGTTTTAAATTAAAATTGAATGCAGATTGAGCTGATAATAATCGAATAATATTATGCGCAAGCACATGCATCCACATTTCTTTCTCACACATTTCAGGGGTTTTACAGCTCAAAATATTCATGCCTAATGTCGTTTTTAAATTTCTAAAATCTAACTCAACATGCCACCGATCTTTGTATAATTTACACAGTGATTTTCTGCTTTCTATTTTCGGATCTAGGATACTGCTGATCAGTATTTTATGATTGATTTTCAATTCACGGATAGTTATAAAATCGGGACTTTGATCGTAAAATTCTTGATCCATCCACTCTGGTTTTTTCTTTGGTTTTTTAATATCAATTAAATGATCACGTGTTCCTAAACTTTTTCCTTTCCTAAAATCTGTTGTTTTCTTTCTGCTTCCATGTTGTTCAAATAAAATATCAACTTTTTTCTTTTGCATCTCCAGTAATAGGAAATAAGTCCCAAATAATGCGTCTCCTAGCACTAAATCACCTTTTTCAAAACTATCTAA